>NZ_LXYF01000030.1:0-222993 GCF_002894065.1 Sphingobium sp. SA916 | reverse complement strand
GAAACGGCGACACCGCCATATCCGGCCTCCGGTTCCGCTTCGCTCCACCTCCGTCCGGATATGGCGGCGATGGGCTTAATACACTAACAAACCAATCGGTTCACTCGGCGGGGGCAGATCACGATATTTTGAGGGGTTCGCCTTCTGGATCATGAGTCGGCGCCATTCCCGTTCAGGGGCGCCACCTTGTCTGCGTTCAGCAGCACAATCTGTTGATCCTGGGGACGCCTGGCTGTGGGATCCGTATCCAGCCCCAATCGCTTTAATGCATAGTACAACAAGGCACGCCGGACCGGGATAGTCACCTGCCCATCGATCATCCCGTAATCGAGCTCGATGGCGCGACGCTGACCATCACTGAGTGCGGGATGAGCCCCGATTTCCAGATGCACCAACTCATGCCACGCTGTGTCATTGGTAGCCCGCGCGTCCGTCGGACGGCTTTGCTTAGTTTCCGCGATGCGGGACAGAACAAAGTCATTGAATTGCCCGCTTTGCTCGCAAAACGCGCGTGCATGCCAGCGGAAGCCATCGAACCCGAGGGCGTGGGGAATGATCCAGCGCCATTGCGGCTCTGGTGAGGACATCGACTGGTAGCACACTTCGACTGCCTCATGACGACGGATGGCAATTACGAGCGTGCGAAGAACCGTCGGAAGCACGCCTCTGACCGGGAAAGGGATGCTCCCGAAATCCGGGATGTTTCCGATCCATGCCTCGTGCTTATCGAGGAGGCCATCCGACAGCGAACGCACCTGCGACAGGTAGAGGCTGGCATCGGGTTTCAGGAAGAGCGGTTTGAATGCTGATGTGCGGACATAGGTTCGCGCGCTCTTGTCATAACTCATGTTGTCCGGTGCTAGGCCGAGATAGCGGTTCAGGTCCGTCGAGGCCTGATTGACCGACACGTTGAAGGTGTCGATGATATCCCCGCGATTGACGTAGCCTTCCCAAAAAAGCCTGAATTCGATGAACTCGAGCTTGCGCTCGACGCCCCATCTTAAATTCAGTTTCTCGTCCACGGTTAGTCCCCTGTCTGCGGATCAATTTCTAGACCCACCCAGAAAGTTGACTCTCAAATCGTCTAACTGGGAATGGCGTCAGCAGCAACCCTTGTTGCCGGCGTATCGGACGCTACCAATGCCTTGATAGCGCTGAGGCTTTTCAAATCTGCACACGCGTGGCATCGAGATGCCGAAATGCTCGGTCCCGGCAAGTCAGCAGGATCACCTGCATACGCTGAGAGGCTTCCTCCAGGATCTCGGTCATCAGATCGAGCCGGCCGTCGTCGGAATAGACCAGCGGATCGTCGAGGATCAGCGAAACTGGTGTTCCCTGCTCCAACAGCATGTCGGCAAAAGCGAGGCGGGTCAGAACCGCCAGCTGCTCCTGCGTCCCCTTTGAGAGCGTTCCGCAGGCTTCGCTCAGGCCGGATCGCGTGACCGAGGCCAGACCGAGTTCTTCATCGAAGCTGAGGTCGGCGCCGGGGAAAAGGCGCTCGACATGAACGCGAGCGCGTTGGGCCACAGGGCCAACGAAGGTTCGAGATGCCTCAGCACGCGCCTCGTCCAGCACATCCTTGAGCATTTTGACCGTGGCCGCCTCTTCGTCGAGCCGAGCCAGCGCCTGTGTCGCGGCATCGGCTTCCTCGGTTGCAGCTGCAGCCAGGCTCGCCAGACCTTTGCCACCCTCGCTTTCAATGATCGCCTCAAGGCGGGCGATATCCTTTTCGAGATCGCTCCGCCGGGTTTGACCAGCCCTTGCCCGGTTATCGATCGTTTCGATTTTGCGGTTGATCGCCTGCACATCATGTGCGGTGGCGTCGCGCTTCGCTTCGGCCAGCTTGACAGCGGCCTGGGCAACATCCTCCCGGGCTTTGGCGATGGCGTCGGCAAGCCCGGCAAAAGCGGGCTTGCCTTCGAGCTGAGCGATGCGATCCGATGCATGGGTCTGATCGCGCTCCGCGCCCGCCTGCGCGGCGGCAAGCGGGCGGTCCCTATCCTCTATTTCTCGCAGGTCCTGAACGGCTTGGTCGTGCAGGGTTTCAGCGCGCACTACGACCGTTTCCGCCTCTTCCAGGCGTCGAGTGAGCTGATCGGTCGAGACCTCGTCTTCATCGGCCGCCGGTGATTCCGCTGGAACACCTGCAACGAACAGCTTGAGCGCATCGGGGCCTGCCGCAAGATCCAACAGCGGTTGCGCCGACGTTAGGCCGGTGATCTTGGTTTCGAGCAGTTGGACGGTCCCCTGCGCATCGCGCGCGGTATCGTTTCGCGTCCGCGCCGCAGCGAGGTCGGCCACATCCCATTCGGCTAGTTCCAGATCCTGTCGCTCGAGCAATTCGGCGAGGCGGGCTGTTGCGCTGGCTGCCGTTGCCGGCGGACGGATGACCAGGACGCCCCCGCCCAGGGCAATCTGCGTCTCACCGGTCAAGGTGCGCGGGCTATTTGGTGTCAGGGGCTCGCCGCCTATGGTGATGCCCGTAGCGTCGCCCGTAAGCTCGATAGTGGTAGCGCCGGCATTGACGGCGGCCCGCGCTTCCGCGACAGCACGATCATTGGCCTCCAGGCGAGCGAACGCCTCAGCTGGAATGACCTGTGCGGCCTGATTGCGGGCATTGGCCAGTTGCTTTTCGAGATCGAGGAGTTCGGTGTGCCGCTGGCGTGCATCGGTGATCGCCGCGTGGCGCTGCCGCCTAGCGAGACGTGCGTCCCCTTCCACAAGCGCCTGACGGGCTGTGGCGCGATCATCTCGCGCCTTGTCGAGCGCTGCCTTCGCCTCAACCACCTTCGTGCGTCCCGCTTCCAGCTGATCTCCAAGCTGCTCCCGATCGGCGGTGATTGCGGTCAAAGATTCGCCAGCGGCCGTCAGCGCTTCCTTCGCCGCCTCATGCTGCGATTGCAGATCGTCGAGACGATCGAGGTTTGCAGAGAAATTCTCATGCTCGGCTTTGCGAGTCTCCAGGATCTGCGCAGCAGCCCTGGCGATCTCCAGAGACTGAACAAGACCGGCGCGCTGTTCTTGCTCGGTCTCGTCCGCCAGCTCCCGCTCGATAACTTTCAGTCGGCCGCGCGCGGTTTCCAGCTCGCCGAAGCTCTTTTCGAGCGCATCGAGCCGCTTGGTCGCATCCGCAGCGGTTTGCCGCGCCTGCTGGTCACGATCCCGCGCCGCTTGCCAGCGCCCCTTCAACTGCGCCTTTCCAGTCGGTGTCCAGTAAATGTCATATTGCTCATCGATCCGCTTCCGGACGCGCTCATAGGCAGCGCCGCCGACGATCGTCCCGACCTCTGCCTCCAGCGTTGCCTGGATGCTGCTGCGCACGATGCTGCCGGGCGCCGCCACTTCGAGCGCCTGCGCCTGCGGAACCCAAAGCAGACCGAGCGCGCCATAGGTGGTCGGGTCGCCACGCTGGCTACTATCCTTGACGAACCCTAGAAGCGCTTGCAGCCGATTTTCAGCGTCCTCGCCCTGCGCCCGGCCCTGCGGCCCCGTGACTTCGACTTGGGCGCCTTTGAGAAAGCGCTTGGCGATTTTCCAGCTGTCGGTGCCAATATCGAAACTGACTTCGATTTCTGGCGCGACCGCCTCGCCATAAGGCGCAAAACTTTGGGCGAGCTGATTCTTCGTGGCATGGCGGACGAAGAAAGCCGCCCGCAGGGCCTCAAGGATCGTGGATTTCCCACTCTCGTTGGGCTCGATGATGATGTTGAGCCCCTCGCCCAGCCCTTCGATCGTCAGGGGCTCGCGGAACTTGCGGAAATTGTTGAGGCTGATCCGCCGGAGTTGCAGGCTCATCCTTGGCTCCCCCGATGATATTCGACAAAGAGCCGCTCCATCGCGCGCCGCGCCAATATGGCTTCAGTCCCGCCGGCTGCGATTGTCTCGGTGAGTTTCTCAGCCGCTATGCCGAGCAATCCCTCGACCTTGAGATCCGCCAAGTCCTGCTCGCCCGGCCGGCCGACAAGATCGTCCGCCCGGACATCCAGGAAACGGAGGCGATGCCGCAGGTCATCTTCGAGCCGCGACAGGATCTCGACGCGGTCGGCAAGGCTCGTGATGCCTGCAAGCGAAAGGCGCAGCAGCGTTGCCGCAGGATCGATAGCCGAGAGCAGCACGTCGCATTCCGCCGAAAAGGCGGCCATGTCCTGCAAGGTCCAATCCCTGAGCAGCCATTGGAATCGGCCGGTGCGCACGGGTTCCACCTTTGGCTCCACTCCCGGCGCAAGCTCGATCATCAGGGCATGGCCCGGCTCATCGCGCTGAAAACCGTCTGTTTCGGGGGTTCCGGCATACCAGGTGCGCGGATCGACCTTGAGCGCGCCATGCCAATCGCCGAGCGCCAGATAGTCGAGACTGGACCGCTTCGCGCGATCCGGCGCGATCTGGTTCTTGGTCTCGCCGCGCGCAGTAAAATCGCGGATCGAACCATGAGCAAGGCCGATACGCAGCTTCGCGCCTGGCGTTTCCATGCTATCGAACAACTCGGTCGGATCGTCGTGATGGTGGCGGTGGAGGAGCGGTGCGGGTAGCAGCCAGAGCCCTGCTTCCATCTCCTGCGCGACGGGCTCGGTGAGCAGGATGATATTGTCCGAGGCTTTGTGACGGACGCGGTCCCACAGTCCGCCGTTGCGGGCATAGTCGTGATTACCCGGGAGCAGCCACCAGCGGCAGGGATAGCGCTGCATGCGCGAGACTGCCTGCACGATGACCCTATCTTCGGGACCCTCGGTATCGAAGATGTCGCCTGCGACAATCACATGTTCCACCTGGTTGGCGGCCGCGACTTCGCCGATCCGGTCGATGGCGTCGAAGCGGGCTTCGCCAAGCGCCGCGCGCACCTCGGGCTCGAACCGGCCGAAGGGCTTGCCGAGCTGCCAGTCAGCTGTGTGAAGGAAACGCATGGATCAAGATCCCGTATTGTGGGGCGCAGAAAGCGACGGAAGCGCACAGAGCGTGTTGACGAGCCGCATCTGCTCGATGCTGCTGCACTTGGCCTCGCGCAGGCGGTCGCTGCCAAAAACGAGCGCAAGCGCTTTGGCGCGTGAAACCGCGACATTGATGCGGTTGAGCGAGAAGAGAAACTCCATGCCGCGGGCGGTCTCGTCGGCCGAGGAAGCCGTCATGGAGACCAGGCATATAGGGGCTTCCTGGCCCTGGAACTTGTCGACCGTGCCGACGCGGATGCTGCTCGGCAGCCCTGCCCGCAGCGCGTTGACCTGTGCATTATAGGGGGCGACGACGATGATGTCGCCGGGGCCGATAGGGCGCGTGGCGCCGTTCTTGTCGGTCCAGCTCCCTTGCAGGAGATTCTCGATTGCCGCGCTGATCGCCGCAACTTCCTCAGCGGCGATCTGGGCATTACCGTCATGAGCAACCGAAACCCAATATGCGCCGGCCGTGGGCCAGGCCGTTCCGGTAACGCTCTGGCGCTCGGTATCGCTATGGCTGGCTAGCCGCCCCTCATAGACCTGGTCTGAAATGAAGTCACAAACCGCGGGATGCATCCGCCGGGTCTCGGCAAGGAATATGCCCCGATCGATAGGGACGGTGGCATGCTCGCCCAGCATCCATTCCAGGCATGACAAGTTGGCGGGCGCAGGATGCGCGCCCTGGATGACCTGAGGCAGCTGACGCGGATCGCCGACCAGCACAATATTGCGCGCGGCACGACCCATGGCGACCATGTTGGCGAGGCCCACTTGCCCCGCCTCATCGACAAACAACCAATCGAAGCCCTGCACATTCTCATCGCGCGCGAAGAAGAAGGCCGTGCCGCCGACCACATTGGCTCGGGCGAGGATCAGGTCATCATTGGCCGTGGTGCGGTGAACGGGACAATCGCTGGCATAGCCATCCTCGCCTCCGGAAACCTTGTGGGCAAACGACACCGTAAAGGTGCCACCTTCTTCCTCGCTAGCACGCAGGCAGCCGAGCAGGACATTGCGGATCGCTTCATGGCTGTTCGAGGCGACGGCGACCCTATGTCCCGCTCTGACCAGCGCCAGGATCACCCGGGCCGTGACGTGCGTCTTGCCCGTTCCCGGCGGTCCCTGGATCGGGAGCAACGTCTGGTCCATGGCGTGCGCCGCAGCAATGGTGCCCGCCACCGGTTCCCCGCCGCAGAGGATATCGCCGTCGATGCCGTTCAGCCGCGGGGCGGCGCCCGACAGCAGATCATCGACGGCAGACAAGCGCCGCGGCCCGCATTGATCCTCGGTGACGTCGCGCACTGCTGCGGCCAACACCTTGGTATCGAGCGGCCAATCCGGATGCAGGGTCAGCCGATCGGTGAGGAGTCCGGCCCTTGCCACGCCGACCTTCAAGGTGATCGTGCACGCATCGCGATCCAGCGCCTCAATCGCAACGGTTGACGGCGGCCCGTCAATCCCGGGCACAGTGGCCTTGCCGCCTTCGCGCAATTTGGTTTCCTGAGACGGAAAGCGATAGGTGCGCATCACCGAGCGCTTGATGGGTTCGATCCCGGATATCGCCTCGAGTCCCGCCAAGGCGTCAAGATCGTCGACAAGCTCTTCCTCATCGCGCGCCGCGCTGTCGAAAACCGTCCACTGAGCAGGCTTGGCTTCACGCTTGTGGAACAGCCCCAGATTGAACAGCAATTCCTGACGCTCTGGAGTCAGAGAGGATGCGGCCAGGCGATCGCGCAGCGCCGTCGTTTCCTCGTCCTCGACCACCTCCTGCTCGGCCGCGTCTTGTGCAAGCACGGGCCACGGACCATCGGGCCGGATGCCCACTAGCCAATCGCGCAGAAGCTGGGTCGACTGGCAGTCGACCCGATTATAGTCCTCGATTTCGTCGAGGATTTGTTGATCGCCCGTCTCGCGCCAATTTTCATAAGCAACGACAGACCCGCCCGCCGTCTTGACCTCGCCCTCACGCTTCAAGCCATAAAAGGCCTCCAGCGCCTTGATGGAGTAGCTCGGTTCGGAAGCAATGAGCGCGCCGCGCACGACCGCATAGAGGTCAACAAAGCGGCGTTCGCGCATGAGCCGGTCGAGAAAGGCCTCGCCGATACCATAGCGTGTGGTGAGACGCCGCAGCGCGGTGATCTCATAGGGCGCATAATGATAGATGCGGGCCTCCGGATAAGCCGTGAGGCGATCACGGAAAAACGCAAGCAGCCGTTCGAGCGCTTGCGCTTCGGCGGCATGGTCATGCGCCCAGAAGGCATGGAAACTATCATCTGTCCACACGCCGTGCAGATATTCAAGGCCTCCCTCATAATGGGGGTCGCCCTCGATGTCGTAGAAGAGATCGCCCGCCTGCGGCCGAGGGAGCAGGTCAAAGCCTTTGCCTGGCTGTGCCGGACGCAACTCGAAGGCGGGTTCGCCGGTTTTACGCGCGTGCTGCAGTCTGGCCTGGCCGACAAGCTTCTCCGCCGTCGCACTCGCAACGCCGCGCACCGGACCGTCATGCCGAGCCAGCGCGGCCATGGTTTCGATACCGGACGCCTCCAACTTCTTCACTTGGCCGCGGGTAATATTGGCGACCTGGAACAGGCTGTCCTGGCTGGCGAGGACGGCGTCGCAATGGTCGGCCCATCGGCACAGCGAACAATCCGCGCATGGGATCGGCCGCGTTGGCTCAGGGGAAGCAACAAAGGCCTCGAGCTTAACCCGCGCACCGCGCGCATAATGGGCATAGTCGGCCAACCTCAGCGTCGCGCGCGTGCCATCTCCTAGCTGCACATGCGCGTGCTCCGGCATCACGCCCTGGATCTCCGCCAAAAGGTCGGAATAGAGCACGAGCTGCAGCACATGCTTGGGATGAGCTTTGCGCTTGAGCTTGGTGTCGGTCACTTCGTAGCTGAACGGCCCCAGCAATGATGGTCGCTCGACTCGCTCGAGAAAATCGGACCAGCCACCCCAACGCTCGGCGAGAAAAGCCCCTTGAAAGATGATCTGCGAGCCTTGCGCCAAAGCCGCTCGCGTCTCGTCTGCATTCTGTGCAAGATCGCCATGCGCAATCTCGACTACCCCGTTGCCCGTGTCTTTCAGCTTCTCCAAATGGGCGGCCTCATGGGCATCGCCTTGTTTCTGAAGCAGCGCGGCATCCTCGGTATCTTCCCGGGGAGCGAGCGGCTCGCCGCGCATATAGGCAAGGTCGAGCACTGTCGCATGCGCGCAGCCGACGAACCGCATCAGGTCCGTCGCTGAAAACAGGATGGTGTTCCCGATCGTCCTCACTTGGCCCCCTTGATTGCCCAACGCCACCCACGAGGGAATCACCTCGACAGGCGCTACCCTGTTCCTTAGCATGCAAGGGTGTCAATCTCTGACATGGACGTATAATGACTTTCGCCAAGGCCAACGATCTTCTGCGCCTCGCCCAACTCGCCGCCTCGCGGCGTTTGGGCATCAGTCTTGAGGAAATCTCTCAAGAATTCGGTATTTCGCACCGCACAGCGCAGCGCATGACAAGTGCGCTGGAGGATAATTTCGCGAATGTCGTTGTTGTGGAAGATGATGATCGCCGTCGGCGCTGGCGCATCCAAAGTCCCATCCCTGAGCGGCTGCAACCGCGCCAGGAGAACACCATCGAGGCTCTGGAAATTGCCGCTCGCGCAGCCCGTGATGAGAACCGGCTCCGCCATGCCCGTGCGCTGGAAGATCTAAGAGACAGCCTGATCACGCGCCTCTCCCCACGTGATGCGCTGCGGTCCGAAGCCGATGCGGAGGCGGTCCTATCCGCGCTGGGCCAAGTGGCGCGGCCAGGCCCAAAGGTCGCGATGAAACCCGAGGTCACCGACGTTCTGATCGAGGCTCTGCGCGGACCGTTCAAAATGCGTATTGTCTATGGCGAGACTGACGCAGAAACCCGGACGGTCGAGCCGCATGGGCTGTTGCTAGGATTGCGTAGCTATCTCGTGGCACGCCAGGCGGACCGAGGCGAGAATCTCCGCCATTTTCGCCTCGACCGCATCCACAGCGCTGAATGTCTCGATGAAAGTTTTCCCATCCAGTCCGGCTTTTCCTTGAACGATCATGCGGCGCAGGCCTTCGGCGCTTATCAGGACCCCGCCCAATATGGCGAGATCATCTGGCGTTTTCTTCCCGAAGCAGCCTCGCGCGCAGCGGAATTCCAGTTCCATCCCAACCAATCGGCCGAATATCGGGACGACGGCAGTCTGATTGTGCGGTTCAAGGCCGCAGGCTGGCTCGAAATGGCCTGGCATCTCTATCAATGGGGCGACAAGGTCGAAGTGCTGGAACCGGCAGGACTGCGGGCGCTGGTCGAAGGCCATGCGCGTCCCGACTTCCCGGCCCTGCCCTGATTGTTCGATTTGTGTCGCCCTTCGTGGCGGCGGTTTTCAATTGAGCTCGGCGAGGAAGCTGGTCGCCGTCAATTGTGCGTGATCGCTCAGGGGCGAGCGCAGCGTGAAGGCGCTTGGCGCACGGGCGAAATTCCACAGCCGCATGAGGCACCATTCCTCGCGCCTCGTATCGGCGACGGCCAGCTCATTGCGAGAGATATGAAAGGGCGTGCGCTCCCATCCGTTGGTGGTTTTGACCTCGATCAGCTTCTCGCGCCCGTCCGCTTCAAAGCTCCGGATATCGAAGCCAAAACCATCGCCATCCTGCACAGATGTCCAGCGGACTTTGTCCGCGAGATCGTCGCGACCCGCGGCAGATAAATGACGGCGCTCGTGATGCAACACGCATTCTTCACCCGCCTTGCCAAGCGCCCGGTTGCGCGCGTCGCGCTCGGCGACATCATATTTGCGGCCGATCGCGGCCATGAACGCTGGATCGATCGGCGACGGTTCGTTGCGCACCGTCGGCGGCGGCCCGATCCGCAGTGATCCTTGCGCTTCCGGTACGTTCAGGGCAGCTCTTGAGAGCGTGTCGGGAGCCAGCCATTCGGGCCGCGCCTCCAACCACCGCAGGACGCCATCGACCAGCGCATTCTGGAAATTGGCGGCCGGCTTGTAGCCCTCGATCCAAGGCTGACCGAGGCCGAGCAAGACCGCGCTGATGTTCTGATGCTTGAACTCGATTGAGCCCTTGCTACGGTCGATCACGGCTTGAAGATCGCGGTTTCGCGCCGCTTTATTGAAGGAGCGACCAACCAGCTCGTCGGTGAGCATGGCGAAATAGTCGGCGACGATGTGATCAATTTCCTGATCGGACCAGACTTCCGCCACAGCCTATTCCACCACCGGGTAGTTCGGCATTGGCCAATCATGCCCGGCATTGTCCATCATGAGATCGATGAAGATCGGCAGCAAGCAACCGAGCAGCGCGGCGCCATCCCTGACCTGGGCGCGATTGACATCGCTGTTCCATGTCGAGCCACCATGCACCAGTTGGTTGCGCAGCACATAAAGCCGGTCGAACAGGATCGAGAGTATCTTGGCCGTGTCATGATCGCGCAGTGCGGCGCCTATCGCGCCGCGAGATCGCTCCAATTTTTCTGCCCAATCCGCATAGCCAGGCGCTCCATTATGATGCTGCCAAAAGGGATGGAAGACATAGCGGTTTGCGAGAAGCACCCGGATTTCCTGAGGGAAGCGCTGCCAGACCATGTCGTAGATGCGATGTTTGCCATCAAAGCCCACAAGGGTTGCGAAAAAGGCCTGGAACAATCCCCGCTCGCCCTCGGGGATACCAATCACCCGCGATGCTTCAACATCGCCGGCATAGGCAGCGTTGAAGCCGATCCAGAGCAGGATGAAACGGACATCCTCATCGGCCTGCTCGGCCTCGGCACGGCGCAGCCACGACAGCGCGCGATGCACCCTGAGCGTCAGCGGCTCCGGAAAATCGCCACGCAGCTCGCGCTGCTTGGCCTTCAAGATCTCATGGTGCAGCGGGCTGCCGGGCGGATAGCGATAGGCCATGACCGATATGGTAAAGCCTTGCTGGTCAGGCTCAATCCCTCTCGATCAACGACCTCGAGATCGTTGCAGCGGCGCTCGCTCCTTGCCGGGTTCCTGCCGGTTCCGGCCTGACGGCTCAACGGCCCGGACCGAGGTGTCCCGCACCTTGGCCGCCTGAAACTGCCGGCCCGCCTGCAGATGCGTTTGCACCTTGTCGTTTGCCACCTTCATCACCCTGGCAACGGCATCGGGATTGTCGAACAAGGCCGCGCGCACCACCGTCTCGATCACGCGAAGCTGGCTCTGGGCCGCCCGCGCATTCTTCCGCTGGCTTTGCTCCGACGATGTTTGCCTAGACACCTCATCAGCCTGGCGTCGATCCAGCCCAGGTTCGCGCGACGCCGGCGCGGTGACGGCAGGGGCGATGCTGTTGCGACTAGCATCGCGCTGCACTCGGTCCAGCTCCTGCAAATCCCGTTCGCTCGGCCGATATCCCCGTACTTCCAAACCTTGGCGACTGGCTTCGAGCCACGCGGCCCTTCGGAACGTCTCACTGCCGGTAACATGGACGTGCGACCATCCGCGATGGCGAGCGATAGAAACGAGATCGCGCACAACTTCGTCGCTCTCGCTGGAGGTGATGAGCCGTCTGCCCTGGTCGCGGAACGCCGGTTCCTTAGCCTGTGCCGTCGTGAAATATGCGGGCTCGCCCGACCATTTGCTCGTCGTGGAGAAATAGCGCTTTCGCAAGGCATCGGGAATGTCACCGGGCGACGCCGCTGGGAGGACGGACGGATCAATCGACTTCCCCTTCTTCGCTGCTTCGGGCGACGATTGCGCCGCGTTCGCCGACCTGGCTCCCGCGTCCTGAGCGATCGTATTGCTACGCTTGCTCATACCGCGTGGCACCACAGGTTTTTCAGCGGCCATGATCTGTCCTTTCCTGGATGAGGGGTGAAGATGACGCCCCTTCCGGCTGCACCAGCGCCCGCTCGATCATCGCCGACACAAAAGCGATGGCCGCTGCTTCATCGCCGGGCGGCGGCAAGTCGGTCAGGTCGCCCAGGACGAGCATGTCATCGGTAATCTTAGCCGCGCCCGCCAGTTCACCCTCGGTCATTTCCCGCATCTTGGTCTCCTCCAGCAAGGCCCCGCCCGTGCTCTTCGCCGTTGGTCCCTCCGCGTCATTGTAAGGGGACACCACCTGATGCTTGCCTGGCGGCAGAACAGTTGGGGGCTGAGCAGCGGGGATAGGCCGCGACGGCAGAATAGGCGGCGACAAAACGCGCCGTATGAAGCGCGGCATTCGATAAAAGGCGATCTTCCTACCACGAACCGGCGCGATCCCGCCGCGCAGCAACAAGAGCTCGGTCTTGGGCATCTGCATCAGCTCCTGCGGCAGCAGGAGGGCGCGGCGCTGATCGGATTCCGATATGCTGCGATTGGCCAACAGCCCATGAATCGTTCGGCTGCGCGATTTCACATTCATCGTGAAGAAGCCGAGCCGCTCTGAAAGCTCGTTCGCGACCTTCAGCTCCTTGGGCGTGAACACCACCTCAAGGCCGCAATTGGCGATGATTTCGTCGGTAACATCGGGACCATAAATGGCCCGCAGCTGCGCCCGGCTCTGGATCACTGGCAGCAGGCGCAAGCCGTATCCAGCGACATAGGAAAAGCCACCCGCGATGACCGAGGCCTTCCCCAGCCTTGCGAACTCATCGAGCAGGATCAGGACTGGGACATTGCTAGCAGCGTCGGGCAAATCGCGCGTGTTGAGATCCACCAGCTGCTGCAGGAAGAGGCTGTAAACCGGCGCGATCCGGTCGATATTGTCGGGCGAGACACCGAGATAGATC
Source organism: Sphingobium sp. SA916 (assembly GCF_002894065.1). Classification (NCBI taxonomy): domain Bacteria; kingdom Pseudomonadati; phylum Pseudomonadota; class Alphaproteobacteria; order Sphingomonadales; family Sphingobiaceae; genus Sphingobium; species Sphingobium sp. SA916. The sequence goes on along the minus strand of NZ_LXYF01000030.1, from coordinate 210,300 downwards.
GACATGTGCCGCGCCCGGACTTCGCGCAGGTCGAAATCGCTTGCCGAGGTCGCGGCATCGACCACGGGGTTGAGCCAGAGATTGAGCCGCGCCGTGATCGTCTGCTTGATCCCCGAAAAGGTGTTGTCCGAAGCCGAGGCGAAATCCTGGATTGCCGAGACGCATGCCTGACTTAGGCGCTGTCCTGCCCCCCTCGCCTCTTCCAGGGCCTTGGGAAGATCGCTCTTGGGATCCCCAGTGGTCAGCCGTCGATAGATCTCGCCGATCGTGAAGGGCATGCCAGGATTGGCAGCAACGAGCGCGCCGACGCCGATGAAGGCCGCCCGCGCCGCTTCGGCCCAAAACGGGTCCGATCGTTCCGGCGCGGGGAAGAGCATGACTGCGATTTTCTGAAGCTCGTTGACGACTTCGGTGTCATCGGCTCGCCGGATATGCGCCAGGGGATTGTACCGTGCCGTCCGCCCTTCAGGGTCCAACGGATCGAAGAGGTAAACCGATTGACCGGCACGTTGGCGATAACCGGCGCTGGTACTCCAATTCTCCCGCTTCACATCGAGCACGACGACCGAATCCGGCCAGGTCAGCAGATTGGGGATGACAACACCGACGCCCTTCCCGGCGCGCGTCGGCGCTTCGAGCAGGACATGCTCGTTTCCGCCGAAAATGAGGAAACGCCCTGCTTTGCGTCCAACGACAATGCCAGACGGGGCACGCAGCCCCTCGCGTCGGATTTCGCCCTCGCGTGCAAACCGAGCCCTGCCGTGCAAGGATGGGTCTCGCCGCAGGATCGTGAGGACAAGAAGCGCGATTACGGCGGCGCCGGCCATCGCACCCCGCTTGATCCAATCCCCGAGCAGCGGATCACCACGATAATACCAGAGCCAGGCCGGCAGAGTGCCGAGATCGATATTAGGTCCGATCTGCCCGAGTCCGAACAAGGCAACGAACAGGGTAATGACAGCCCACAACAGAATTGCGCCGATCACGCACAGGCCAATCGCCCAGGGACTACGCTGCGCCAGCATCGCCCATCCTCGGCTCGAAATAGATCTCGTCGACCTCAAACCGCCCGCCGTGACGGCGTGTCTGCACAACGACGTCGACGAGCATGCGAAGGAGTCCGCGAATATCGTCGCGGGCGAGATCGCGGCCGCCTTCCGATTCCTTGACAAGCAGCGTCAGCTGTTCGAACGCGCCGGCGGGTGAACCGGCGTGGACGGTCGTGATCGATCCGGGATGCCCGGAATTGACGTTCCGCAGATAGAAGAAGGCGGTGCCGTCACGCAGCTCCTGGAGCAGGATGCGGTCGGGCCGCATGCGCAGCGCGCTTTCGAGCAGCTGCTTGGCGCCAACCTTGGCCAGGCCCTGCCCCTCGCTCGAATAGACCATATGGACGACATTGCGATGAGGCACGACCAGCTCACGGGTGTCTTCGATGGTAAGCAACCGCTCCTCCGGTGGGATAAGCTGGATGAGCGCTTTCGCGAGGGTCGTCTTTCCCGAACCCGTGGCGCCACTGACCAGAATGTTCTTGCGTGCCGGAACGGCAACCTTGAAGAATTCCGGCCAGTCGCCCGCGTCGCGCAGCGCCACTAACCGCGCATCGACATCGGTGAGACCCTTGGCGCTGGCGCGCGTCATCCGGAACAGCCCGGCCCCAGCCAGTTGGTCGATCGGCAGGGTCACGGTCGACGGTTTGCGGATCGTGAAGGAAGGGCAACCGCTTGGGGTGACCGACGGTATGACGATCTGGCAGCGCTCGCCGCCCGGCAGGACCGTCGAACAGATCGGAGACTGACCATCGATATCCTGGTGCGTGAAGCTCGCCGCGGCAACAGCCAGGGTAGAAAGCCAGTCGCTGTCCAGCTCCGGCATCTCCTGCCAGCGCCACCCTTGGCGGTCCTCGATCCCCGCTTCCCCCGGACGGTTGACCACCAGCTCCGTGACATCCTCCGGTTCCAGAAGCGGGAGGAGCGGCGCGAGATAGTGGCGCAGGACGGCGGTATCGCGCATGACTTACCGCCGCAGTTCCAGATTGTAGACATCGGCAAAGTTGAAATCCTTGGCGACGAAAATGCCGACCTCCTCGCCCTGGTTCTTCTTCAGCACCGGCCGGATATTGATATTGTTCTGCAAGGCGATCGCAGCACCTTCGCTGGGCGCCCGCGTCACATTGTTGAAATTGCCATTGCCGCTCGAGGCGGCTTGCCCAGCGATATAGGCGGCATCATCGACGAGCGAGAGGAGCAGAGCGCCGCCAAAGCGCGCCCAGAAAAAGCTGTCGACCGCTCCTGCAAGCCCGGCTCGGCCGAGTGCATCGGCGCCAGGCGAGGCAAGATCGATCCGCACGCCCTGGGGAGTGACCGCCCGCGTCCAGAGGACGAACAGGCGATTTTGCCCTTGCTGGATGCCGCCGCGATATTCGCCGAGAACGCGCGTGCCCTTTTCCATGAGTACGACCCGGCCATTCTCGGAATAGACGTCTCGCGGGATCAGGCAGGACGTGTAACCGGGCTGCGCGGAATTGATGGCGGTTTGCAGGATACAGGGGATCAACGTGCCCGCCGTAATCAGAAAGTTGCGGTTCGGCAGCATCGAGGCCCGCGCTTCCCCGATCGACGAGCTTTGCCGCAAAAGATCGAGCGCGTTGGGCGCCCTGCCCTCGCCGCTCTCTGGCGCTCCGGCAGCGTTGTCGGGCGCTTCGCCGGCAGCCCCTGCAGCTGTGGGCGCGCCAGCCTCGCGGCCAAGATCGCGACCTCCATAGGCGATCAGCGTGGACCGCCGCGCCTGCTCGGCAAGCGTTGGCCGAGCGGCACTGGTCCCGCTCGGTGCCGCGCCCGGCTGCATGGCGGGCACAATTTGGCCTTCAGGTCCGGGAACGCCAGCTGCAGGATTGAGCACCGGCGCATTGGGATCCGCGTCGGCTGCCCCGAGCGGCCGGCGTTGAGGCGCGACCGCAGCATAATCGACGGTTTCCCGAGCGACGATATCGGGTCGTTCCCGGGCTGCACCTGCCGGCGCGGTGAGGTCACGAGACGAGGATTGCTGGCCCGTGCCGGAATTCACCCAGAGAATACCCAAGACCATTGCCGTGCCGGCGAAGATCAGCGCGGTGTTGCGCCGCGCGGGCGTCGTGCCGCCGATCGGCTCGATTCCACGCTCGTGAAGAATTTCGTGCCTTTCGGGCGTTGGATCGGCACCGGGCAGCGGGCGCACGACAGGGGACGGTTCATCGGCCATGGTTCATTCCTGCGGATGGGTGATGGTGCGCTCGACGTGAGGCGATCCGGTATTCGTTCCATGATCGACGCCATAAGGTTCGGGCGCCTGGTTATAGATGCACAGCACCTCGCCGCCCCGGCGCAGGCGCAGTTGGCGCGCCACCAAATGAACGACGACGAATTCGTCGCGAACGTCGAACGGAACCAGCGTTTCGGACCCGTCTGGCCTCACCAGATAAATGGCAGGAACTTCCCGGTTCGCCGGAAACCGCAGCACCGTGAATTGGCCATTGTCGGAGACCTCCGACGGCTGCAAATCGCTCGAACCCTGAACCTTGTAATTCATGTTGCGCGGACCCTCGATCACCGCATGGTCGAGGGCACCGCGAACAGCCTGGGCCTCCAGCGCCGCCGCTTGCATCGCGATCTGTGCCGCTCTCAGGCGTTCGGCCCGCGCCGCCTCGTCCCGCGGATAGCGGAAGCGGACCTGGAAATAGGCCTGGCCGTTGCGGCCGGTGATCGGACCACTACGAGCCGTGAGTTCAAAGGCATAGCTTCTTAAGGTTCCGCCGCGAGACGTGGTGACGATAAGGTTGGTCGGTCCAGCGCGTTCGCGCGGCTTGAGGAACAAGATGTGGCCGGCCACCGCCACCTCCCAGGAGACGGTGTCGCCCAGCGCTACGTGCTGAATCGTTTCGTCCTCGCTGAGGACAATCTGGGTTGCTGTCCGGAAGGTCCCGACGATGCGATAGACCTGCGCTTCCTCATAATCGACGAACTTGACGCGTGGGTCAGACGCAGCGCCACGCGGGACCTCAACCGCATGGGCAGCAGAAAGGGATGCAAACGCGATGAAAACCGCAGCGACCAATGTTTTCATCGGACTACCTCCGGGTCGGAGCGGTAATTTTCGACCTGGAAGCCGAGCGGGTTCCGATAGCGATCACCTTCGGCCATCGGCGCGTTGGCATAGGCGAAAGTGACCGTGGCGATCCAATCGCTGCTCTGCGTATCCGTCTCGGTCTGGACGATCCGTGTGAATCGTACATTGGCAACCCGATCATTGATGAAGGCGATGTTGCGCACCCGCGCCTGGACGACTGCGTTTTTCCCCCAGGCGTTCTGGGGACTGGCAGCATTGTTGTTGCTGAAGAAGCGTGCCCAGCGCTGCTGCTCCGCCGGCTGCGACAGGATTGTCACGAAGCGGAAATTCTCCTCGGCAGCCGCCGGTATCCAGCTTTCACGCGTCCGGACATATTGCGCGAGAAAGTATTTGGTGACCGCTTCATCATAGCGCATCGGCCGCTGGGTCAGCGCCGTCTGGACATCCACCGCGCCCGTCGTCTGATTGACCCGAATGACATAGGGCACGACGGTCTTGAGCGGGGCCAGCGCGGCGACAGCAAAAATGGATGCGGCCGCAAGGATCGAGGTTACCGTCGCCACGGTCCAAGCAATACGTGTCGATCGCAATGCCGATCGAACCCTGTCCTGGTCCCAGCTTCGCGCTTCCTGGAAATAGCGTTTGAGCCCGGAAGTAGGCACCGCCTCCGCGTCATCGTCAGCAACTCGCATAACGAATGTCCTTTGGCGCAAAGGAAACCTTGTCGTCCGGAGGCGCTGGCACTGCGGGCGGAGGCGGTGGATCGCCCACCTGCGGATGAGACAAGGGAGGAATGGGCGGTGCGGGGCGCGGCGCTGTAGTCGCCCGCACCGGCGATCCGGGCAGAACGCTCCCATAGATATTCACGTCACGCAGATGGTGCCCGTTGCAAACGGCCAGCTTCTTGGGTCCGGACGCGCATGCCGCGAGGCCCAGCAGTGGAAGGCTTCCGATCAGGCAGAAAGTAACCTGGCGGATGGTGAACGTCGATTTTTGAGGACTGGGCAAGGTCATGGTGATGTCTCACTATGCCGCTTCGATGGAGCCGCCCCGACGAGCGGCGCGCTCCAGATTGCGGCTGTTGCGCGCAATGCGGCGTTGTCGGAAGGGAGATGCCATCGTCCCCCAGGCGGTCCCGGCGAAGGCACCAACCCCCGCAGCGGCGCCGCCCGCAATGCCGGTGGCAATGGCCGGAGCCTGGAAAAAGAAAATCGTCCCGAGGAAGAGGTAGACGGCGTAGATGACTGCAGCGATCGTGACGTCCGACTTGGCCTCAGCCTCCGCCAACGCGGCCGCGCCCAAATCCGCGACCAGCACTGTGATGGCAATGATCACCGCAATTAGAATGATATAGTTGAAGGCTTGCCCGAGCCACCCATGAAAGAACCGACGAGTCGGCTCGAACAGAGCGAGAGCAATAAATATCGGGCCTAGAGCTATGAGGATCGCCAGCGCCACCTTGGCGAATATCGTAATGGCAAATCCTATAGCTGCGGAAAGGCCTGCCAAGGCGTATAATACAATCGCCAGCGTCAAAAGAACCAGCTTCCAAGGATTTATGTCGAGGTACGTCTCTGCTTCCGCCCGGATAAGACGGATGACATCGTCAACCTGACTAAAATAGTGGTCAAATGCCGAACCAGCGGTGCCGATCGTTTTACCGGCAAGAGCCTGTGCGATCGCATCGGGCATCCCGTGGAAGAGCGGATCGATAATCCACTCCGAATAGGCGACTGTCGTGGCCGCCATATACAACACACAGAGCTTGACCATCCGGGCGAACAGCTCGCCCCACGGCTCGCTAATTATACCTCGCATGACCATAAATCCGAACAGGGCGATATAGATTACGAGGCCGACGGCGAGTGGACCCCGGATTACTTCCACGACGTTTGACAATCGATCATTGAGAAAAAGATCGAGCTTGCCGTCGATATCGGCATAGATGGTCGAGAAAATGGTGGAGGACATTGAACGGTTCTGCGATCTTCATCGACCCAAGGATTGTTCAAGTTTTCTGGAATTCTCGACGCTTTTCGCGTTGCTGCACTCCTGCGGATCGATGTGGGTGCCGTTTGAGCAGGCCTCCAGAATTCGTGACATCTCCTGCGGTGAGTTCGCGAGTTCGTCCTTCCCTTTTGTTACGTCGCATGCGCAGAGCAGCAGCGTTGCGACCAGTGCGGCGGGTCCGGCTAATTTCATCACCGGGTCTCGCCCAACGATTGTTCAAGCTTGGCCAGAGCTTCTTCTCCTTTGCGCTGCGAACGTAACCGATCCTCCGCATCCTGCCGCATGCGGAGCGCCTGCAACTGCAAGGCATCATTCTGGATGTGGGCGTTTTCGACCCCTACCCTTGCCTGGATGTCCATGACCTGTTTCGCGTCCGAAGCCGTGTCGAGCGAGGTGCGCAGTTCTTCCAAGCCCGCTGTGCGTTGGGCCGAGACGCCATAGGCCGACTCCGCGATCGCGGCATCGCGTGCGGCCAGATCGCCATTCCGCAACAGGTTGTCGCGCGACGCCCGCTCATAGGGGGACGCGCCAGGCCGCAGTTCCGGCAGGTCAATACGATTGGCATCGCGGATCCGGGTTGCGGCACTGCCCAGCGATCCGAGACTGGCATTGTCCGACGACATCAGCCTACCGAGGTCGCGGGCCTCGCGCGGCAGAAGATGGCGCATTCCGTCCGTGGACAGCGATGACGCGATGCCGTTGACGTCTGTTACCTGATTGAAGCTGCCGTAGAGCTGCTTGGCCTCGGCGATCTGCTCCTTGCCCTGCTCGATCATCGACAGGGTGTTCTTGACCGTGGCCAGCGCCTGCAGATAGCCGGAGCTGTCATAGACCGGTATGCCCTGGGCGGCGGCCGGACCTGCCGTTCCCAGAATAATCGCACCGATCGCTGCGAATCTGCCTTTACGCATAGCTCATCCTTTCCTGCTCGATGGAGACCGACGCTGCTGGTGAAAGAGAGGCAGCCAGTTTTCGGGATCGTCGCCGACCTCGGCGCGGATGGCGTCGAGCAGCGTCACCGTTTCCGTGGTGCCCGAGAGCACGGCGAGTTCGTCGGAGAGACCGCCAAGATCGAGTTCGACGACGATCGAGTCATGGCCTTGTTTGACCAGGAATCGGCGGGATTCCGGATTCAGATCATGCCGGATGAGCTTGAATTCGGCCTGGGTCAGGCCCAACCCGTCGACATAGTCCGCTTCGCGGCCGTAGGGGTTGGGAAGCAATATCTTGGTCGCAACCTGCTCCATGATGCTGTGCGAAATGTCCGAACGCAGCGCATCCGCAGGGCTTTGCGTGCCGAAGACAAGAAAGGCATTCTGCTTGCGGTAGGTCTTGAGGCCGTCCTGCGCAAAGGCGCGGAACGCATCGTCCCCCAAGGCTTTCCAGAATTCGTCGATGTCGATCACAAGCCGCCGGCCGTCGAGGAGACCGTCGATCCGGTGGAACATGTACATCATGAGCGGCGTGCGGACTTCGGGGTTGTCGAGAAAATCGGTCATGTCGAAGCCGACAAACGGCGCCTCAAGCGACAAGGCGTCGATCTCATTGTCGAACACCCAGCCGAGCGATCCGCCCCGCGCCCATTTCTCCAGCCTAGCGCCGATGCCTTCCGGGTCGCGCTGACCGAGCAGCTGGCGAAGCGCGAGAATGGAGCGGTCCTCCGGCGAAAGGCGTCCGAGCGAGGCCAGCCCCTCATCGATCATGCGCTCCTGCGTGACGCCGAGTTGGCCTCCAACCGGCGTCACCAACTGCCGGATCAGGCGCCCCAGGAAGACAAGATTGCGCGGACCATAGTCGAGTGCCCGCAGCGGAGCGAAACCCGTAGGTTCACCATTCTTCAGCGTCAGATAGATCCCGCCCGCGGATCGGACATAGATCTCCGCGCCGCGGTCCTTGTCGATGAATATCTGCTGCGCGCCCGTCTTCTCGAGCTGCGCCATGAGAAAATTCTGGACGACGGTCTTGCCCGCGCCGGAAGGACCGATGATCAGTGTGTGACCCAAGTCGCCAACATGGAAGTTGAAATAATAGGGCGATTGCGCGGCCGTCTTCATCATGGCGATCGCAGGCCCCCAATGGTTCCCCTTGGCCCGGCCTGCGGGATAGGTATGGAACGGCGCCAAGGCAGCAAAATTGCGCGAGGTGATCGCCGCCGGTCGCGCCCGCCATGCGAAATTTCCGGGCAGCTGCGCCCAGAACGCTGCTTCGAGCGCTGGTCCTTCGCGCGCCGCCACCAAACCAGCATCGGCCAGCGCCGCACGCGCGGCCGAAAGATTGTCGGCAAGCAGCCTTTGGCTATCGGCGAAGACCGCAAGCGAGAAATGATGCTCGCCAAGTACGAACCGGTTGCTTTGCAGATCATCGGCGGCATCGGCGAGATCGAGCGCCTGGCTCGCGGCGGCATCCTCGGTCGAGGCCATCTGGTTTTGCCGGCGGCGTAGACGTTCGGCTGCCCGCGCCTTGCCCATGAAGGTGAAGGATTGCGAGACGACGAAGGCGAAATCCTGGCCGAGCAAGGCATTCATCTGTCCCGGGCGCGTCAGCGCGGGATATTCCCTTATGCCGAAGATTCCCTGCCAGCGGCTCGTGTCATGGGCACGGATCTCGACCGTCTCACGTCCGAAAATCACGCGCTCGCCGTAAAGCGCGGATCCCAGATGCCCGCGGACGAGCGGAACCCTGGATCGCGCACCCATCATCACTTGCTCGAGCACCTCAAGCGGGGCGGAGAAGATCAGGCCATTATGCTCGTAGAGAGCAAGGCGTGCCGGACTGCAGCGGCGGAGCAGCTTCTCAATGTCGCGCGCCTTCTCCTCGAAGCGCGCCAGTTCATCGGGATCGACCTCCTCCTCTGCGGCCTTGGCTTTCGCGATCCGCTTGAGCAGCAGCCCGGTCCGGTCGGCCGATCCGACGGCCGGACGCATGAGAAGCGTCAGATAATGCTCATTGACGAACATCCGCTTGGCGGTGACGCGCGCCCGATATTTAGCGTCGAGCTCGGCGGCGAACTTTGAGCGGAACTGCCCTTCAAGATAGTCCCCTACGGCTGAGCGGACGATGTGGGTCCAGATCGCAAGCCGATCGTCGGCGATGTTGCGCCAGGTGCCGTTGAGCTTCTCGTGCCAATCATTGAGGTGGATCGGATCAGCCGTCTCGAAAGCCAGGCCTTCGAGACGGAACATCATCATGAGATCACCACTATCGAGCGCAATCACATCGGGCGTCACATGGCGGGCATAGGGAAGATAGCGCCCGGGCTCCGCTTCTCGGGCCAGAACCCGCCAAGGGGTCTTGCGCGGCGGCAGCTGGGCGGCGGCGCTAGCCACGCGCGAAACCCTTGCGCTTCATCCCCGCGACCGGCAGCGGCGAATAGGAACTGCCGCCCCACCAGCCGCGGTTCCGGCAGCGCGCCTTGGTCAAAGTCCATAACCATAGCAGGCGAAAGGCATTGGCGTCGTGGCGCACGATGAGGCGCGCCACCGCGAGGCACGCGCCGCCGATCGCCACCGCGTAAAGCGGATTTCCGCTAACAATCAGGGTGAGACAGGCAGCAAGCGCGATCGGCAAGGACGCTTCGAGCGGTACGCCCAGCCACATCGTCGGCCGGGTCACCGCAAGGAAAAGCGTTTCCTCGCGCAGCCGCTCGGTCGAGGGCGCGGCCTCCTTCACGCGCCACCCGTGATGGTATCGACGATCCACTGCGCGCTGAAGACGATGAAAATGCCGACGATGACCGTCACCAAAAGGCCGAGGCTCGCCCGTCCGGTGAAGAACATGAAGCCGACGATGACGACGGCAATGACCGCGATCGTCTTGGCAAAGGTTCCCGTCAGCCAGGTTTTGATGTTCTCCGCCATGGACGTGATGCCGTCCGCGCCTTGCGCATGAGCAGGATCACTCAGCAGCAAAGAGAGAACTACCGCCAGACCAACGATGCCGGCGATGCGCAGCAGAAGACGCGCCCATTGGGGCTGGGAGCCCAGGCGGGCGGTGATCGCTGTCATGGATGCTGTCCTTTCTGAGAAGTTGCCCCGTCCCCGAAGACCATGAGCGAGGCTTGCCGGGCATCGGCAACGGTGTTCCAACCGGCCGCCTGCGTCGCTGCGAGCCCAGAGGGTTGCCGTTTGGCGATCGCCGCGTCGGCAAGCTGGACGCGCGCCGGCAGGGCCGGCGCTGTTAGCCTGCCGCGGATCAGGGGGATGATGGTCGACGCGCTGGCATAGACCCGGGCGACATAACCATTGCGAAAGCCGCGCCGCCGATCGCCGGTATTGTAGAGCGAGAGCGCTGTTGCGATCGCATGGTCCGAACTCTGGGCCGAGTGCGCCACCGACTGATAGTTGGTCGTCAACACCCGCGCGGCGGCGGCAAGATTGCGGCACGGCTCGAAGGCATCCTCCACCGACAGACCCAGCCATCCGAGGTTGGCGCTGTTGATCTGCCCCAAGCCCAAATCGATGCTGTAGCCTTGGCGAATGAGGCGACGCGCGGCGGCAATCGCCTGTGCCCTCGTCGCCGGCACCGGCTTGCGCGCACCCGGACTGTTGACCCCGATCGCCAGCGTGTTGAACCGGCTTTCCGTGTGAACGATCGAGATCAGCGTCTCAGGCGCCACGCTTGGCGCGCATGAGCCGGCAAGGGCGAGAAGACTGGCGACGTCGAGGATCATCGAGCGAGATCCTGCAGCCGCTCGATATGGGCCAGCGAGTAGGTTTCGCGGCGTCCATCGCTGAAGGTCATGACAACCCGGCGCCGCATTGCGGAATCGCGATCGTAGACCTTGGTACGAGCAACACCGCCGCCGCTACAGCCGGGAAAAGAGCCGCCGGTGGCCAAGCGCTGCCACAGCTTGGTCATGGGCGCGACGCACTGGGCATATTGCGTCGCGCCACCAGGATTGGAGAGGCACAGTAGAACCTGGCAGCCCAAGTCATTCGCTCGCGCGGGAGTCGGTCGAAGGGCGGTGCCCATGGCGAGCACCGCCAGGCTGAGAGTCACGCGTTGCATCGGGTCATTCCCCCGCGAGAGACACCTCCCACGTCGGGAATTGGCGTCAGCTATCCGTTGGATTTCACCTCTCTTTTGTTCCGCCCGGCCCGATTTCGGCAATCCCCCCAGCCGGGGGGAGTTGGCCTGTGCGTTGCTGGTCCAGGAATTCGGCCAGCGCACCTTCCTGATCCGGTCGCAGGGCATCGGTGGCAGCCAGATATTCCGGCGGTTCGCCCCGAAGCAGGATGGACGGACACTGGCCGTCATAATTGCCGAGATTGGGACGGTGCTGCTGGTAGCCGACCAGCGCGGCAAGCTCTGGATCGAACGCACGGGCCGCATTGGGCGGATAGGTCAGCCATTGATTTTCGTAGGGCTTCAGCCAGCCCAAGCAATAGCTGACAATGATGCCACGCCGGATCGCGCCAGTCATGTTGGCGCCGGCGCCATGCCGCGTAGAACCGAGGAAGAGGATCGCCGAACCCGGCTCCGCCTCAACCGCCACGGGCTGCGCGTCCTGCGTGGAGCCGGCATTATGGCTCCCAGGCCAGATCAATGTGGCGCCGTTTTCAGCTTTGAACGGAGAAATCGGCCACATCACGTTGACGAGATATTCGATCTCGCCGGTCGGGCCACGCCACATATCCTGATCCCTGTGAGGAAACTGCGTCGGGGCTCCTGGATGCAGTTCGAGCGCCTGCGTCAGGTTGAGCTGGATGGTATCGCACCAGGGGTCGAGAACCGACCGCACCAAACACATGATCGCGGGATGGCGCACGAGCCGCTCGACAGCAGGTACGCGTTTCAAAAGGCCGCCGAAGCGCTTGGTGCGCGGACCGTAGAAGCCGCCCTGACAAAAGGGTGTGGCGGCAAAACGCGGATCGAGGGCCTGATCGATCTCCGCGATCTCTGTCTTGGATGCGATGTCCCGCAACACGCAGAAGCCCTGCCGCTGCAAATCGTCATCGACCGCAGGTTCGACAGCTTGGCGATAGGTGGAGAGATTTGTCATAGCGCCCTCCTCAAGCAGCCTGGGCTAGATCGGCAAGGCCGACCGAGCGCCAGATGCCGCTGGCCTGCAGCTGCTCGCGGGTGCGGCCGTCAATGTCGATCTGTAAGGCGACAAGGCAGCGTCCGCTTGTCGAGCCGGGGGTGCCGAGGGGACGGCATGCCCAGCCAAAGCTCAGGATCTGTTGGAACCAGGACCACTCAGCGACGCCGGTGTAACTGCCGATATGATTGCAGAGCGCATATTCGACGAGCGCGGACACCAGCCGATTGCGCACCTCCAGGCGCTCTCGTGCGCGCAATCGTCGTGCAAGACAAAAGCGCGTTATCTCGAGGATCGCACCACCCTGGGGAGGCGCTTGTTCGCACAGCTCGGGGAAAATGGTGCCGAGAATATGGTCACCGGTCGTGGGAAGCAGCCGCGCCGAGGCAAGATGCTCCCCTTCGGCGTCGGCTATCACGATGTAGACGGCACGGTCATTGTCGAACTGGTCGATTTCATAACGACCGGCGAGGACCGGCACGTCCCAGCGCAGAAGATCGACGAATACCCGTTTGCGTTCCTCGAACATCGAACGGAACAGGTGGTTCTCCATGGCGCGGGCAGCGCCGGTTACGATATGCATGACAGCCTCCTTTGGTGAGGCGGTCAGTCGATCAGGCCCGCGTCCTTTCGGTTATCCCCTGTCCTGGGGAGATCATCGGCCGAAAACATCTGCGAAGCTGATATGTCCATCGAACAGAGCCCGGATCGCCAGCAGCGTGCGCTTCGTCACGCCGTAGCGGTCGCGCGCATCCTTGACATGCTGGATCACCGTTTCCTGCCCGATGCCGAGGATCTGGCTGATCTCCCAGTCGGTTTTCCCGCGCGCGACCAGCGCTACACATTCAGCCTGCCGCTCAGTCAGGCTCGGGCCTTCGCATGGAGCTTGGGTTTGCCGGGACAGTCTGCGCGCAGCTTCGAATGCGAAGCTGCCAATGAGCTGAACGAGCGGGAGCTGGCGCTGATCGAGCACGTCGCCCGCCCCCATGGCGAATGAGCAGGACCCATTCATCTCACCAGGAATATGGGCAGGAACTGTGAAACCATCGCCCAGCCCGGCGTCGTGCGCCTCCGCCAAGATCGATCGATCAGCAGCACTAAGCGTGATGAGGGATTGCACCGCCGACCAGGCAAAGCCGATATTAGTGCGATGGCTGGCTCGGTGGATCGGGTCACTGGCATAGAGGCGACGCGCCTGGAAACGCTCCACCCATTCTGGCGGATAATCGACGATATGGACAGAGCTCACTGCTGGCTTAAGGTCGATATGGTGGACGAGGGCAAAGTACCGAAAACCCATCTCACGCGTGATCTCGGCCATCAGTCCGGCGAGTGCTCGACTGTCCTTGATTGTCGCGGCGACCGCGCAGAATTCTTGAACTTGGCCAAGCCCGATCATCACGGCCCAAGCGAGATCAGAGGAGCGCGTCCATGTTGAGATGACCGTCGCGAACCGCGCGCAGCACCAGCTGCGTTCGGCGCCGCACGCCGTAGCGCCGGCGCGCGGATTCAACATATTCGTGCACGGTGTCGCGGCTAAGTCCGAGGATCTGGGCAATCTCCCAATCGCTCTTCCCTTGGGCCACGAGCGCGATACATTCGACCTGGCGCGGACTGAGGGAAACGAACGCCAAGGTCCGCATCTCTTCGCCGAGCAGTTCGCGCGCCCGGTCATAAGCGACCGAACCCAGCAACCGGGCGGTGAGAATTTCCGCCGCATCCAGCGGTTCATCGCGCGATCGGGCGACGGTGAAAATCGCCTCTGGTTCACCCGGCGTCCTGATCGGCAAACTATAGCCCGCTGCAAGGTCATGATTCCTGGCGCGTTTCAGGATGCTTCGCTGGCGCGACGACAGCTCAAGCACGTCGCCCACCCGATCCCAGGCGAGCCCCGATGGCGTGCGGGCGCAGGCCGCGTGGATGGGGTCCTCGATATAGTGGCGCTCCTCGAGCACCTCCTCGAGCCAGGCCGGCGGATAGGTGGTCAGGAACAGGCGCTGCCCGCCTCCGTGCCGAAGATCGACATTGTGGAGCAGCGTGAACCAGCGGAAGCCAAGTTCGCGCACGGCCGCATCGATCGTGTCTTGCAAATCGCCGAGATTTCCAACACGCGCACATTCCTGTGCGAAACGCGTGAGGTCGTCCAGGCGGCCGCAGTCTCTTATCCTGTTCGCCATAGACGGTCGAAGCTCGTCGCCAAAAGAACTTCTCGTCCAGCGTTAAGCGGCCAGCTCCGCGATTATCACGGTGAGTTGAGAACGATTCGCAACAAATCTGCTTGGAATGAATCGCCTATGACACTTTGCCTGCTGGTAAAGTGTCATAGGCGACAAAGAACGCTTCATGATGCGGATTTCGGATTCACATTGATCCTTGTATGTGCTTGATTCAGTCGCGTTATGTTTCATACCACCACGCCTCTCGAGCCTGCCGCCAGCTGCGATATCGCAGCCGTGCTCGAGAGATTGGCGCAGGTCTCAAGTCGCCCCCGCTACGCCTTCATGCTGCTCAACCTAATTGCGCAGGTTGCTGGCCCCGACGGGAGCGCCGGTCCGTGGATCAAGCGGGACAACGAGCTTGTTTCGCTGCGTGACTGGCTTTGCGACGCGCTCACGCCAATGGCCCAGCGCAGCACACGTAACGTGGCCTTGGCCGAGCGGGTCCATCGAGACCTCGTCAGAAGCGGCGTGCTTCCGCGCGATGCGCAGGATGCACAGCGGGCGGTCACCGAGGAAATGCGCGCGCGCATTCGAACTGCGGGCAAAAGCAATCTCAGCCGCGCCGTTTCTGAACTCGTGAATGCAGGATTCCTACGCCGCCACTATCAGGGCTATCGCATCGACCACCAAAACCGCGGCGGGCAACGCCACGCCGTCTATACACTGGTTGGGGATGCGCGTCTTCTCGGCCCGGCAGCTCGCGCGCCGAAAGCGTCGGTCCAAGGTGAATTCGCGTTCACGGGACAAGCGAACTTGCATCCAGCCTGCAGCATTTGAACAAGATTGCCGTCAGGATTGATTGACCTCGGCTATCCCAGCCTGACGCAGAAAATCAGCGGCCCCTAGGTTCATGTCGATCTCCATTCCGGATCGGAGCCAATGATAGACGAAAGGCAGGAGCAGCGGATTGCTGGTTCTGCGCTGGAATATGCTGTTCTGAAATTCGCGCGACCGTCTTTCGCATTCGCTGTCGTCACAACCTCCCGCGAGCGCCAATTCCCATAATGCTTCAGCCTCCGCGCGGGCCAGTTTCTGAGCATCCGCCGCATCACGCTGCCGGAAAGCATCGCGCACCGCCCAGGACAGAACCGGGGTTGCTGGAACGAGGACTGTGACAACGAAATCGGTGAAGGGCAGATTGAGGGCTAGCCCGGCAGCTACCAGCGTGAGCACGATTGCTACCGCCCCGGCGACCAACAGGAAACTGTAGTTTTCGCGCAGCTTTGCGTCATACCACAGGTTTGTTCGCTGGCAGATTATCCGCGCTAAATGCAATGGCGCCCGTCCAACAGCAGCCGGATACCAATCGATGAGCTTTGCATCACCCTTGGGCCATCGCCGATCCGCCTCGGCGATAATCTCCGGTTCAAGCGGCTTGCCGGCGGCGAATTTGCTCCATGGCAGTTTTAGAAGGTCGCAGTCGAACCGCTCGCAGATCAGAGCCGCAGTCTTCAAGCGGCGCTTCAAGGCTCTGTCGAGAAATCCGATGTCGATAAGCGTGAGGCTGACCGATACCGCGGCGGCGACCGGGCGTATCGCGGGCATGAATAGCGCGACGATCGCCATCACAACCGGGACAACGACAGTCAAAGTAACCTGCACCAGCTGCAAATGGGTCGCGCGCCGATAGATTTCGGACCGGGCCCGCAGCAGGCGTAAGAAATGCGGTGTGTTCTGACGCTCAGCTATGTCGTTCATGGTCATTCAATCACCACATGGAACGGCGGACTTTGCCCGACAAGGACATCGTCGGCCATCCTGATGATGAAGGCCTCGGCGAGATGCACTCCCCGATAATGAAGTTCCTCCCACCGCCGTCCATTTTGCTGGGGAGTATAGAAGTCGCCGCGCCCCTGCCGCAGTGACAGCGCCGCAGCGCCGGTGTTGGTGATGCGCCACTGTACCCGAAACCCGCTGGGCAACAGCTGTCCTCCGCCGATCCTTGCCTCGAACCACAGGCCTCCCCGTCGAGGCAGCACCTCTCCTGGCGTTACCACCCGAATAGGTGTGGAATTGCGGGATTGATGCCAGGTCGCCGTGACATGGACGTCGCGCGACACGTGCGCCGCCTTGCTCCAGCTAGGCTCGAGCATATGCGGGGGACGGTAAAAGAAGTCCGGGAGGATCGACACGCCATAATCACGAACGACCTCTACCAGGCTGTCGAGATGAGCGGCTGTACTGGTCAGCAAAGCCCGCACTCGCGACACGCCCTCCACATTGGCCTTGGAAGCTTCTACCACTTCGCCCTTGGCAAAGGCTTCCCCGAAAACACGGCGCCACGCGGTGATGCTGGAAGCGCGGTCTTCCGCGAGATAGGCCTCGTCAATCCATCCACGATATTTGTGAATGAAGGACCTGAAGTTGAGATACTGGGTATCGGTCCAGCTGGCGGCAAAATCCTCGCTCGAAAGCTTCGGGTTCTCCACCCGCGGTTTGGCCGGCCTATCCTGCAGCCAATCATCAAGCCGTCCGATGACCGTCCGCAAGGTGGTGGGGACATCCGAAAATGCGTCGGAATCCTTATCATACCAGTGAATCTGCATGCCCAGCAGCGTTGTGAGCAAAACCGAAGGGCAGGTGAACGTGGTCTTGATGTCCCGGAGATACTTCATTAACCGCGTCACTTTGCGGAAGCTGTTTGATCCCGACAGCGTGTTGCGCTCACGGAGCCAAGCCGTGAATTCGACCGGTTCGCTCGCATCGAAGCGGTCGGCAGCACGATTGCAGACTTCCAGGCTTCCGTCATGTTTCCGCGATCGAACCAGCGGAGCAATATCCACCTTGCGCTCGCCGGGATAGGTGATGGTGACGCAATAATCCCAGGTTTTGGCCTTGGAGCCATAGACGGAGCTGTCAGCGAATGCCTTTCCCAGCTTCGCGACATAGTCCTTCGCGCTCCAGCCATCGACGGGGTCGACGACAACCAGCAGGTCGGCATCGAATTCGCCGCCATCAACCGGCTTGATAATCGTGTCGTGCGCCCACGAACCCTGCTCTTCAAATCCACGGACCCGGGGGGACCATTCACATTGGCGGATGAAGTTCCTGATCGCTTCCACATTGGATTCAAGCAGGTCGATGCGGGTCTGATTGAGGTTGACCGTGTCTTTGAGAAACGACGTGAATTGAGAAACCAGCTTCATGATATCGCCTCAGGCCGCCAGAGCGATGGTCGTGCGCTCCGCACGATTGAAGGCGAAGCCTACCGGTGTGACCGCGCGCGTCCGGAAAAATGCGACCGTATCCGCGTCGAGTTCGACGCGATCCAGAGGGCCGAGCAGCCAGCTCTCCCCATAGATTTCCAGCCAAACCTCTAAGTTGCGTGTCGCCAACCCACCGAGTGCGAGAATATCCTCGGCAGACACAGACGAATGATTGGTCGCCCGCAGGCAGCCATCGATATCGATGATATGGTGGCCGATCACGGTCCTGTTTACGCATTTCATCCTATCGTCTCCGATTCGGTTGTCACACCGTTACAATCGGCGATGAGGATGACAAAAACGGACACCCATGCTCACAATAAGGAAATCGCCGTTCGCAGGGCCACGAAGCCAGGTATCCGTCTGTCCGTGCGGACGACTTGGGAACTACGTGAATTCAGGACCGGCGCTGCGCTCAGGCGAAACTGGCGAGGCGACCTGAAGCGTCGATCTCGATCGCGCCACGCCAGGCGCCAGGCACCGCAGCCAGATCTTCTGAACAGTGATCGGTGACGATCAGCTTGGTCCAGAACAGGCATATTGGCGCGGTGACCGGTTTGCCCCAGCCCGCAAGGTCGATACGGGCCTTGACCTCGATCCGGATGCCTCGCAGCCGCTTCGCGCCGTCAGTTGCCCCTCGCCACATGACGTTTCCTATGCGTTCGCCCTTAGCGAACAGATACGTCACGTTCGTTACCTCACCCCTGCAAGAAACTCCGCCAGGACAGCGGCATGGTTCACCACAGGATCGCGTGCTGCGTAAAGAAGCGTGATGTCCTGCCTTTTTGCGAGGGCGAGCAGCTGCCCAACCACCTCAGTGTTGTGGGTCAACTCGTCACGGTATTTTTGCCGAAAGGCGTCGAAACGCGCGGGATCGTGAGCGAACCATCCTCGCAGGTCCGGGCTGGGTGCGATGTCCTTGAGCCACAGATCGAGAGCCGCGGCCTGGCGAGAGACCCCTCTCGGCCACAACCGATCGACAAGCACGCGACAGCCATCGTCTGGTGCGAGAGGCGCATAGATCCGCTTGATCTGTATCTTGCCCATCAACTGCCTTTCCTGGCTTTGTGTCCGACCCAGGCCGGAGGATCGCTTGCCGGGAAAGATTCGATCGAAGCCTCATCGATCTCATCGATGAGTTTGCCGCTTGCCAACACTTCACGCACTTGGCGCGTGATTTCCAGCTTAAGGCCAGCCAGGATCGAAGCGCTGCGACTGTCATTGGCCGACGTCACGCAGCCGCAGAAGCGTTCGAGCACGACCTCTTCGACAAGCAGATCAAGCGGTCGATCCTCGACGCGGTGACGTTCGGCGATGCGCCGCGCGGCGGCGGCGACCGCTTCGGGATTGATTGGATCATCATATTCATGCGTCATCGGCCCGCTCCGTATTCGCCTAAACCAAAGCCATCCTGGCCGCAGCGATCAGAACATCGAGCCTCAATCCCGACTACTCATCGCGCCAGATTGAACAAGGTCAGCATACCGCCAATCGCGATACCGAAGACCATCATCATGACACCGGCGATCCGCAGAATATAGGTCAGCGGATCCTCATCCTCATTTCCCGCTCGCAACCGGCTTGCGGGCGGTTTCGGGCGTCCGATAGCTCGCCTGAAGCTGGCCTGCCGGAACGCCATGTTGAAACCGAGCAGCACAAGAAGCAGTCCGAAAAAATCCACGAGCCATACATAACCGGGCACATTTCTCTCCTGAAGTTTCCAGGATTGCCGCGCGCGTTCATCCCGCGCATGCCGCCAATCCCTGATCGAGGCCGGCGATCAGATCTTGTTCGGCTTCGAGGCCAATCGAAAGCCGTAGCAGGCTGTCGCTGATGTCCGCTCTTGAGCGCGCCTCCTCGCCCATATCGGCATGGGTCATGGTCGCCGGATGCGCGACCAGGCTCTCGATCCCACCCAGCGATTCCGCGAGCGTGAAATAGCCGACCGCAGCGACAAACCGCCGAACCGCTTCCACCCCTCCTGCGAGTTCAAAGCTCAACATCGCCCCGAAACCGCGCTGCTGGCGTGAGGCGATCCGGTGGCCGGGATGGGCGACGAGACCTGGATAGTGGACTTGGGACACCGCCGTATGTCGGTCGAGATATTGCGCGACGATCATCGCGTTGCGCTGCTGCTGCTCCATCCGGGCAAATAGCGTGCGAAGGCCCCGTAAGGTTAGCCAGGCATCAAACGGCGCGCCTGTGCTCCCCACGACATTTGCCCAATTACGCAAATCATCGACCTGCACCGGATCAGCCGCGACAACTGCGCCGCCGATCACGTCGGAATGGCCGTTGAGATATTTGGTCGTGGAATGGATGACATAGTCCGCGCCCAGCGCGATCGGTTGCTGGATAGCCGGTGAAAGAAACGTGTTATCGACGGCAACCGCAGCCCCCGCCGAGCGCGATTTTGCGGCAAGCTCTGCGATATCGACGACCCGCATCAAGGGATTGCTCGGCGTCTCGATAAGCACCAGTGCCGGAATGTCCTCCAGCGCGGCGGCAAAGGCGCTCTCGTCCCCCTGATCAACGAACCGGACGACGCAATGCCCTCGGTTCGCGCGCGCCTTCAACAGGCGCATCGTACCGCCGTAGCAATCATGCGGTGCGAGGATAAGATCGCCCGGCCCCATTCTCCCGACGAGAAGATCGAGCGCGGCCATTCCGCTCGCCGTGATGACCGCGCCTGCGCCACCTTCAAGCTTCGCCAGTGCCTGCCCGAGAAGATCGCGGGTGGGATTACCCGCCCGACCATAGTCATAGGAGCGCGGTTGATCGTAGCCGGCAAACTCATATGTGCTCGAAAGATAAAGCGGCGGAGCGACAGCTCCAAAGGCCACATCGCTGGCAACGCCGTGCGCGGCGGCGACTGTCTGAAGGCGAGATGCCTGATCTTTGGGTTCAGTCATTGAAGCAACGCCCCTCTGTTACTTGAAGTACGATGCCAGATCGGCTGAGTGGCCAGTTTGCGGCCCAAATATTTTGTAAGTGACCGGCCTGACCGAACTTCGGAAAGACGCCGGCTGCGGCAGGGGGGGCCGCGAGCCGGCGTCTAACCTGGTGAAGTAGCCGCTAAACCGAGACGCCTGCGCCGCCTTCCGGCGATGCGGCCACATCCTGCACCGATCGCCATACTCCGTCTGCGTCATGCACTTATCCTCGGTTTCTGGCTCCCTTCCCGCGCTCCGGCCTGCTTTCGCAGGATCCTCTCCGGGCGCTGTTGTCGTGAAGCAACTTCACTCTGCAGATCGCGTTGTGCCGGTTAGAATACCATAAGACAAATGAATGTTATTTCTGTTTCAATGCATCATAATTGCATTAAATGCTGCTTGCTCATCCCAATTGTTCGAAAATGCCGGTGAAGACCGGCCGCAAGCGCTGAATTTCCTCGCGATGGACAGCCGACAGGGCGTCGAGCAAGGCATAAGCCTTGGGGGTAAGGCGTAGCAGCGCCCGCCTGCGATCGGTAGCAGCCGCCTCGCGCGTAATAAGCGCCAAGGCTTCGAGGCGATTGATCAGGCCCGTGGCGCTATGCGGCTTTAATATCAGACGTTCAGCGACATGGCCGACGGTGGCTTCATCCGGCGGACAGCCCCGGATCGCGAGGAGAGCCTGGTGCTGTTGCGGCGTCAGCCCGACTTCGATGGCCTTTTCCTCGCTGAACGCCTGGAAGCGGCGAATGGCGTGGCGAAATGAGGCCAGCGCCACATAGTCGGCATCCCCCAGCAATTTATCCTTTTGCCTCAATTGATCCTCACTGATTGAAATACATCGCAATGCGATATAATGGGCTCGAGCTACTTTTGCAGGATAATATCGATTCATGTCGCTGACACCCCCACGTTCCGTTGAAGGCCACCAACTCGCCGACCATAGTGTCGATCGCCGCATGGTCATGCTGGCGGTCATGGCCGTCGTGGTCGGGACGGGCGGTGCCTTCGGCGCATGGGTGCTGGTCAAACTCATTGCGATTGCCACCAATCTCTTCTGGTTCGGTCGACTCTCCGCCGATCACTCCGTGATAACCGACGCATCGGTGGGCTGGCTGGTGGTCGTGATTCCGATCATCGGCAGCCTTATCGTGGGTCTGATGGCGCGTTTCGGATCGGACAAGATTCGCGGCCATGGCATTCCCGAGGCGATCGAAACGATCCTCTTCGGCGAGAGCCGACTGTCGCTCAAGGTGGCGCTGCTCAAACCCCTGTCCTCAGCGATCTCGATCGGCAGTGGCGGACCCTTCGGCGCGGAAGGACCGATCATCATGACGGGCGGGGCCATTGGTTCGCTGTTCGCCCAATGCTTCCATCTCAGCGCGGCCGAGCGCAAGACGCTCCTCGTGGCCGGTGCGGCAGCCGGCATGACCGCCATCTTCGGTACGCCGCTCGCGGCGATCTTGCTGGCCGTCGAAGTGCTCCTGTTCGAGTGGAAACCGCGCAGCTTCGTCCCCGTCCTCGTTGCAGCACTTGTTTCCTTCGCCTGGCGTCCGCTTCTGCTCGGATCGGGACCGATGTTTCCAATGGCGGCGATGGCTCCGCAGGAAAGCTGGGCCCTGCTCGCTTCCGGCGGGATCGGCCTCGTCGTCGGTCTTGAAGCCGCTCTACTATCGACATCCCTCTACCGTATCGAGGATCTCTTCCATCGCCTGCCATTCCACTGGATGTGGTGGCCGGCGATCGGTGCGGTGGTCGTTGGTCTGGGTGGTCTCATCGATGCACATGTGCTTGGCGCCGGTTATGCGAGCATCGAGGCTCTCCTCAATGGCTCGTTATCGCTCCGGGTCGTTGCTGCGCTCCTCGTCGTGAAGGCCATCGTCTGGTTGGTCGCGCTGGGGTCGGGCACGTCTGGCGGCGTTCTTGCCCCGCTCCTCATCCTGGGCGGCGCAGCCGGCTTCCTGCTCGGGCAGTTCCTGCCCGGCGATCCGGGGTTCTGGGCCATGATCGGCATGGCGGGAATCATGAGCGGCGCGATGCGTGCGCCGATGACCGGCGCGATCTTCGCGGTCGAACTCACCGGGCACTTCAGCGCCATCCCATGCACGATCGCGGCTGCGGGCGGCGCCTATGCCATCAGCGTGCTGCTGATGCGGCGATCGATCCTCACCGAGAAAATCGCGCGGCGCGGACGGCATATCCTGCAGGAATATACGGTCGATCCGCTCGACCTCATCCAGGCCGGTCAGATCATGACGCGCGATCCGGCGACCCTACCGGGCACGATGACCGTGGAGGCGGCGGTATCCTTCTTCGCAACCAAAGCCGTGCATCGCAGCTATCCGGTGACCGACCCGCAAGGAAGATTGCTGGGTCTCGTCTCTCGCACCGATGCCCTGCGCTGGCAGGGCGAGCGCGACGACGATCAAACGCCGCTCATCGACGCCATCTCGGACGCAGCACAGCCCGTTGCCTATCCCGATACGCCCACCGGCGTCGTCGCCGATCTCATCGTCGAATCCGGCATCGGTCGCATTCCGATCATCGAGCCCGGAACCAGGCGCGTGCTCGGCATCCTTTCGCGCCAGGATCTGCTCAAGACCCGCAGCGCAAACCGCCATGCCGAACTTGGTCGCTCACGCCATCTCGGAACAAAACTCCAACCACGCACGCAGTAGAACGGCCTAGGATCGGTCGGTTACGACGTGCAAGGACGGGACCGGGGAACCAACCCGCACCTATTTTCGTTCGTATTGCGATACAAACTCCTGCCGCGGCATCGGAAAAGGAGGAACGGGGGGACGTCGCATGTCGGACGCCAAGGTGCTGCTGCTGGTTGAGGACGAGCGGCTTATCCTGTGGACGCTGCAGGAGATGCTAGAATTCGGCGGATACGTGGTCATCGCCGCGACCTGTGGGGTGGATGCCATCACTATTCTCGATAGCCGTCATCCTGAAATCGCCGGAGTGGTCACCGATGTGAGGCTTGGGGTGGGTCCCAACGGATGGGAGGTATCGTGGCGCGCCCGAGAACTGCAACCGGATATTCCTGTGGTGTATGCATCAGGAGATAGCGCCGCAGAATGGCCGCTTTATGGTGTTCCCAAAAGTATCATGGTTCCCAAGCCATACGGAACGTCGCAAATGCTGACGGCGATCTCGTCCATTTTTATATCGTCGACGCCCTGAGCGTCTCGTCACCAGTCTTTACAAACGACCTGCGTTTTCGAGATCGAGAGAGCTGAGAAGCGCGGCGGCATCACAACAGATTTCTTGATGGAAAACTTCAATATCTTGCGGTTTTGCGTTGGCTCGATCCCGCTAGAAGGCACAATATGTGTAAACCTCTTCTCGCGCTCGTCGCGCTGCTTTTGATCCCGTCTGAACTCGAGGCGAAGGACGAGGCAAAGCCGTCGTTGCAATTCACCGTTCTCGAAGACGACTATCAGTGGAACAATGACATCGAGAAGGCACGCACCACTCTTGCCCGGGAGATTCCGCCAGGCACGTACTTCTGGAGCGCGCTCGACGTCCTTGAAGAGGCTGGCGCGCATTGCACGGGCGATCGGCAAGATCCCGAGATCGCGCGTTGTGTCTATTCCGACTGGATGATGGTGCATGACTACTACCGAGCCAATTTTTACTGGACGGCGGTCGTCCACCTCGACGATGGCAAGGTGGGGAGCCTCACGCTCGACCGCACCGTCGAGGAGAAATGAGCGGGAACCGGGTTCGGCATCACCGAATTTGTACTGCGGTCGTCGGTCAGCGAATCCTGGAAGGCTGCGCGCACGCGCCAGCAGCAAACGTGGCAGCCCAGGTTCTGACGGCAGAGGAAATCACATCGCGTTTCAGTTGGTCCATCCTCCGCCAAGTGTGAGGAACAGCGTAATCTGATCGTCATTGATCGCCGCGCGCGCCTCGGCCGCCGCCTGATCCGCCGCGATCCGATCACGTTCAGCCTCGAGCGCGGGCAACGCGGCGATCTTGCCTCCACGCCGCAACTGACTTATCCGCATCGCTGCTCGCATGGCATCTTCGGATGCACGATCCAGGCTTTCCTGCTGCTCAAGCCCAGCTTGATAATTGGTCAGCGCCGTCTCAACCTCTCGCAACGCCTTGATCACCGCGCCGTCAAACGCGGCGAGGTCGCCGCGACTTTGGGCCTCAGTTGCCACAATGCGGGCGCGAACGGCATGTCGGTTGAGCGTCCAACTGATCAGCGGCCCGAGACCAAAACGGTTGGTAAGCGGTGACAGGAAATCGGCGGCAGCCC
The DNA here is from genome assembly GCF_002894065.1 of Sphingobium sp. SA916. NCBI lineage: Bacteria > Pseudomonadati > Pseudomonadota > Alphaproteobacteria > Sphingomonadales > Sphingobiaceae > Sphingobium > Sphingobium sp. SA916. The sequence continues at coordinate 185,512 of NZ_LXYF01000030.1, read as the reverse complement.
CCGTGGAGCCGATCGATGCCCCCAGGCGGATGTCTGGATAGAGATCCGCCGTGGCGACGCCGATCCGCGCCGTCGCCGCGGCGAGCCGGCGCTCGGCCATGCGGATGTCGGGCCGACGCTTGAGCAGCGCGGCACCGTCGCCAACGGGGATCATGCGTGTCAGCGCAAGCGGGGCATGGCACGCCAACAGGCCGGGGTCCGCGTCGCTCGGCATGCGACCGGCCAGCGCTGTGGCACGGAAAAGGGCGTTGCGTTGGCGCGCCACCAATTGTGGGAGCCGGGCCTGGCTCGCTTCGAGCAACGCTTGTCGCCGGTCCAGTTCATAGGGTGCCGCGCGTCCATGCGACACCATGATCCGGGTTAATCGAACACTTTGCTCTAGGACAGCAATCGCACGACCCAACACATCGCGCTGATAGCCCGCGTTACAGATGTCGGCATAGGCGCGCGCCGTCTCGGCCGCGACGGTCACACGCACCAGATCGCGCGCCGCCACGGCAGCGTCGGCATCGGCACTTGCTGCCTCGATCCCGCGCTTTATTCCGCCGAACAGATCGAGATCATAGCTGGCCCCGATGCCCATATTGTAGATTTGCCGCGTCGGCGGCTTTACATGGCTCAACTCGGCTTCCGCCGAGCGCTGGGCCCAGCTTGTTTCGGCGTTCGCGCTGCCCTGAATTTCCCGGCCCGCATTGCGCTGGTCGAGCAAGGCCAGACTGCGTTCGAGATTGGCCTCGGCCACTCGCAGATCCGTATTGGCGGCGAATGCCTGTTCGATCAGCCGGTCGAGGGTCGGGTTCTCGTAGAGCCGCCACCAATGATCGGGCAGCGGTTCCTGCGTCGTGGCCGCGCCTATCGACTGAAACGCGCCTTGCGCCGCAGGTGCCTTCACCATCGCGGCGTCAGGCACATGATAATCGGGTCCGACCACCGTGCAGCCGCCCAGCGCGGCTGCAGCCGCCAGCACCAGCGCGCGCCTTACCATGGCAGGCTCCGGTGTACTCTGCGCCCATCATCGCGCGGATGAACGACAACCGTGGCCGTCTGGCCCGGAATCATCCGTACATTAGGCGGTATTCTATCAATCGTGACACGCACGGGAATGCGCTGCGCGAGGCGAACCCAGGTGAAGGACGGGTTTACATTAGCCAGTTGCCCGTCGGTTCCGGCCCGCTCGCGATCCTCGACACCGCCCGCAATGCTCTGAACATGCCCCTCGATCTCGTCAGCAACGCCCATCAGGTAGATGCTTGCACGGTCGCCGACGCGGATCGCCGGCAATTTTGTTTCCTCAAAATAACCTTCCACCCGGAGCGAGTGGTCATAGACGAGCGCTAACGCGGCTTTGCCGGCCGTCAGATAGACCCCGGGCTGGAGCGACATGTTGGACACGGTCCCGTCCACCGGTGCACGCACGATGGTTCGTTCCAGATTGAAGCGAGCCAGGTCGCGCGCTGCCACCGCCTGACCAATCGTCGCCCGCAGTCCTTCGACCCGCGCCGTGCCTTGTTCGATCACTTCAGCAGCGATCACTTCGGGCATGGCCCGGTTGCGCCGATCCTCACGGACAGCTTGCGCGAGCGCGGTGCGCTGGCTTGCCACGTTGGCCTCGGCCTGTTCCAGCGCAAGCCGGTAGCGCGGACGGTCGATGATGAAGAGTATCTCGCCCTTTCGGACCTTCTGATTGTCGGCGACCTTCACCTCGGTGACGAGCCCACTGACATCGGCGGCCACCGGCACCATGTCCGCGCGCACCTTGCCATCGCGCGTGACCGGCTCGACCTGATAGCGCAGCCACAGTGCATATATCCCCCCCAGAACTACGAGTATGACGAGGAGCGTGGCGAGCGATCGCAGGAGATTTTGTCGGTGCAACATGTCAAGACGCGACCCATCGGTAGAGGAAACTATCGGCGAGCGCGCTCAGGCCCCACCACAGCAGAATGAAGAGAGCGAGCTCGAGCAGGCTTGGGTGCCAGAGCAGTCGATAGCCCGGCAGGCGCTGCAGGAGCCCGCGCACAATATAGACGAGCACCGCGGCCAGCACGCCCCAGGCGAGCGCCGCCGGCATATAAACGCCGAGCACATTGATCTCCTCGATCATGCGCTTTCCCCAGCTCTTGATGAAACGATATGGGGCGCAGCGGCAGTCGGGAAGAGATTGCAGCGCATCCCTACCAGCGCCCGCAAGGCAGGCCGGCGATGCTCATCGAGCGGCAGGCTGAGAAGCGCTTCCAAGGCCCGGTCGATCGGATCGAGCAAGCCGGGCGGCGGAGCATCCGCATGGCCATGGCGCCAGCGATCCCCATAAAACACCGCCAGCACGGCAAGTACCGCGCCCAGGCGGTGCCGCACGTTATGCGGGACATGAGACAGCGCCCGGCGGATCGGAATGATGTTGCGGCCGATCCTGAGGTCCGCCAGACCGTCAGCGGCACGGAGTCTATCGCCGGCGGGTGCCACCGCCATGCGTGCAGCCACCTGCCCGAGCCGATCGACCGCTCTTGCCGTCCAGCGGTCCGGACGGAACGGCCGACGAATGTCCGCAAGTAGGGCCAGTTCACCCCAGTTCGCGCGCAGGATACGCCGGGCGGTCCACAGGACATTGGCCGATCGGAACATGCGGGTGACGGCAAGCGTCGCTACAATTCCACCCAGCTGGGCCAACCCCGTGTTGATGAACAGTGCAAAATCCGCCTGAAAACGCGCGAGAAAGCCCATGGCGACGATGAAGCAGGAGAACATCGGCAATGCCTGCGGCGAACGTGCGGGATCGGCCTGGATATAGCCCATCCACAGCAAGGCTGGCGCCAGGGTGACGATCAGCATTTCATAGCCATCGACCCGGGGCAGGATCACGAAAAGATAGAGGGCCGCCAACGGAAAGGTCTTGAGCGTCGCCACGAGATAGCGACCGATCACCGGCGCGGGATCGTCCTGTGCGGCAAAAGAACAGGTAATGAGCGCGGCAAAGGCCGCGGTCGCCGATCCATTAGGCCAGGCGAGCAGGATCCAGACGGCGCAATAGAGCCCGATTGCCGTGGCGGTCGCCAGGCCCGCGAGCGCAGCGACGCCATGATCGCGGGCAAGCGAAAAGGATTCTGCGGCAAGAATTTTAGCGCTGGGCCGACCCGGTGACCCGATCCTGTCCGCCAGCCTTCGACTCGCGGCCAATGCGGTCAGGAACTCGGCGATGCGGATGCAGGCGCTCGCGGTCAGCAGGCCGTTCCAGTCGCCGCGCGCCTCAGCGGCAGCCGCCAGCGCCTCGCACCGCCGCACCAGCGATCCCACCCGGTGCAGCTCGCTTTGCTCATCATCCAGCCAGTCGGTGACGTCGGCCAGCAAAGCTTCGAGCTCCGGGGGGAGATCGCCAGCTTCGCGAAGACGGTCGAGCCGGTTCGCCGCAGCCGAGGCAAGTGGCAGGACGGTGGCGAGCTGCTGTTGCAAGGCCGTAACCCGTCGCCGGGTCGCGGGAGCCCAGCGCTGATCGAACGGCAAATGGACCGCGATCATGCCGAGTTCGGTGACGTCCGCCGCCAGTGCGCGGCGATGCGCGTCCTCGAGACGGGTATGTTGACTGCCAAGCGCCTCTGCGGTCCAGCGGCGGGCGTGACCCAAAAAAGATTGGACACGGGCGCGAATAGCCGGCGTCGCGCTCCAGGGTTGGAGCAGCGCATGAACCGCCGTCACGCACAGGATAGCAACCGTCATCTCCTGCACCCGCGCGGCCGTGGTTTCGAAAATATTCCCCGGATCATCGAGATAGGGAAAGCTGATCACCGCTGAGCTGAACGCCGCCATCTGGAACAGGAAAGCACGCGGGGTGCGATCAAGAACCGCAAGATAGATGCAGAAACCTGTCCAGGCCGCGAGGCACAAGACCAGAAGTTCGGGCGAGTTCTGCAAGTTGGGAACGAGCAGGATCGTGACAGCGGCACCGGTTAGTATGCCGCCCAGACGGTAGAGAACCTTGGGCCGAAAGGCACCGGCCATGGGTTGAGCGGTAACGTATACCGTCAACAGAGCCCACCAGGGGCGCGGCAAACTGGCTGAGAAGGCTATGGCCAACGTAGCGGCTGCCGCCAGCAAGCTGCTGAGCGAAAAGAGCAGCTTCTGGGGGTCAACCACCAAGGGAGAGGCTGGCAGGCGTTTCCCGCCTGCAAACGCAACAAGCATCACTGACAACCATGACAAACGGGATTGTCACGATCGACAGCGACCGTGGTCATTACCTCCCATGGATATGAGAAAGCCCTTTAACCGAGCCAGCACCCTAAACCGTAAATCAAAATATTAATGGATAAACGCAAATATTTTGCGTTTAATTCTTTCTTGTGGACGCGCGCGAATTGGTGCCCTGGTCTGTCTTATTCGAACCATCAGACATGTCCTGCCCTTTGCCTGACACAAAGAATGCGGCGATCGGTACGGCGAGGAAAATCAGCAGCATAATCTGCTCCTCACTGAGGAGGCGATATTCGCTGAGGCAATAGAGAGCAAACGCGAGCCCAGCGAACAGAAGCGTCCATAGAGCCCGCGACCATGTAAAAACGGCCTGTGCAGCAGGGTCGCCCGACATAAACCTCTTCATGCGGCATCCTCTCCTGTCGATGCTCGCTCGCAACCAGCTATCTTCATGGTTTGATAGAAGCAGGGTGAAAGAATGCGCACTGCGTCGCAAACGAATGTTTTTGCAGGTTAAGCGCAAAAACTCTCAGGTCGCGCAAACGGGGCATCAGCATAGCACGCAGGGGCGTTCGCAAAGCGAGAGTAGGAAGCGCCTATTCGTCCGCTATCAACTGAGGAGTTGGCGCTTTCAAAGCCGCTTCGATCAGGCGACGCACCTTCCCTCGGCGTGCTACGTCCGAACCCCCAGCTGCAGCGGCTTCACGTCGGGCTCGTCGAACGAAACTGCGCATTTCAGCAAAGCTCGGCCGTCTATTCTGGCCTAGAACCGCGATGAGGGCAGGATAGATCCAGATCTGCGTTGCCATCAGTGCTTTCCTTTAGAGAGGGCGGAGCGGCCCGGCTTGGTATCGCGCGAAGATCCTCCATCCCGTTCTTCCCGGCCTACCAGATAGAGCAGGCCTGCCCCAACCAGAGCGAACACGGTGGCCATCTTCACGAACTCACTTTGCCCTAACGCAGCCAGCCAGGTGCCACCGACTATGATGAGCAGAAAAGCCGCGCCCCAGCGCGGATGATGAACGCGGGTGGCCAGCCACCAAGCCAGACAGGACAGCGATATCGCGACCAGCAAGCTGCCCAACGTCAGGCCGACAGCCGTGACCAGGATTTGCAACATCGGCATATCTGCCTCCATCGACATCCCCTCCGCGCCCTTCGTTCCAATATATCGTGTTGCGATATATTTACAAGGACCCCGCTCATCACTTCCAGCATTCAAGGCACGATGGTCTGGTTAATATATGGTGCGCGCGCCAGGTGCCGAACTACCGTCCAAACCAGAGGAAGGAACTGCCTTCATTCCGTGGCGAATTGGGGATGCCGCAGCGCCCAAATCGGTACTCGCCCATCTGTCGCGGACTGATAGACGTCAGGGTAGCGGCTCAGCGCAGCATCGACGGCACCCGGATGAAAGGGGGCGTCGGGCTCGAAGCTGTCGAAGCCGCAACGCCGCATAAAGAATACGAGATCAATGAGCACGTCACCGATCGCGCGGATTTCGCCTGTGTAGCCCGCCTCGCGCAATATGCTTGCGCTGGAAAAACCACGCCCGTCGCGAAACCGCGGAAAGTCGATCTCGACGAGCCGTACGCGGCCAAGTTCGGGTAACAAGGCGCGGACATCATCGCCCGCCTCGAGAAGCACTGAGGTTGCGTCCTTCTGATTGAGAAACGCATCCAGGGAAACTCCCGGCTCATCCGGTGCCGGATCGTCCCGGAAGCGTAACGGATCACCCATAAATAGCCTCCTTGAACGGATCCATGCCAACGCGGCGATAGCAATCGAGAAAGCGTTCACCTGGCTCGCGAATCTCACGATAGCGTTCGATCGTGCGTTCGACGGCATCGACGATCCCGGTCTCGTCGAAGCCCGGCCCGGTGATCTTGGCCTGCGAAACATCCTCGGCCCCGGACCCGCCAAGCAGCAACTGGTAGTTCTCTGTGCCCTTACGATCGACACCAAGGATACCGATATGGGCCGCGTGGTGATGACCGCAGGCGTTGATGCAGCCCGAAATCTTGATCTTGAGTTCGCCGAGGTCGAGCTGACGATCGAGATCGGCAAAGCGCTCTGCGATCTGTTGGGCGACGGGTATCGAACGCGCGTTGGCCAGGCTGCAATAATCGAGTCCGGGACAAGCGATGATGTCCGTGACGAGGCCGAGATTGACGCTTGCCAGCCCCGCCGCGTCCAGCGCCTGCCAGACCGCATGGAGATCCCGCTTGCGCACATGGGGCAGCACGAGATTCTGGACATGCGTCGAGCGCAGGTCATCGAAGCTGTAGCGTTCGGCAAGGTCGGCCACGAGCTCCATCTGCTCGGCTGAAATGTCGCCGGTTATACCCCCGTCGGGTTTGAGGCTGATATTGACGATGGCATAACCGGGCGCCTTATGTGCGGCGACCTGGCGATCGACCCATAGCGCGAAGTCGGGATCGGAGCGGTCGAGCTCCTCGGAAAGCCCGGTCTCGAACGGCGGCGGGTCAAAATGGGCGGCAATCCTGTCATACTCGGCCTGCGGAAAATCCCGGCCCAGCGTCAGGATGTGCTCGAACTCCATCTCCACCTGACGGCGGAACTCTTCTTCCCCCAGTTCATGAACAAGGATCTTCATCCTCTGCTTGTGGATGTTGTCGCGCCGCGCATGCCGGTTCCACACCCGCAGGATCGCCTGGATATAGGAAAAGATCTGGCCTGCCGGACAGAACGCCCTGATCGGGAAAGCGATAATCGGCGTGCGCCCCATACCGCCGCCAGCATAGACCTCGAACCCCTGCTCACCGTTCTCGTTCTTGATGATGCGCAGTGCACAGTCGTGCCAGCGCAGCGCGGCACGGTCTTCCTGCGCGGCGATCACTGCGATCTTGAACTTGCGCGGCAGATAACTGAATTCTGGATGGAACGTCGTGGCCTGGCGGATCAGTTCGGCCCAGGGCCGCGGATCGCATATCTCGTCGGGAGCAGCTCCAGCATAATGATCCGCCGACAGGTTGCGAATGCTCTCGCCGCTCGTCTGGATGGCGTGCATTTCCACCGTCGCGAGCTCAGCGAGGATGTCGGGCGCATCCGCCAGTTTGATCCAGTTATATTGGATGTTCTGTCGTGTCGTGAAATGACCGTAGCCTCGGTCATATTTGCGCGCGATATGCGCCAGCTTGCGCATTTGCCGCGAATTGAGCGTGCCGTAAGGCACCGCTACGCGCAGCATATAAGCGTGCAGTTGCAGGTAGAGCCCATTCTTGAGCCGCAGAGGCTTGAACTGGTCTTCGCTGAGATGGCCTTCGATCCGACGGCGCGTCTGGTCGCGAAACTCTTCGACCCGGGCATCGACCATGGCCTGATCATACTCGTCGTATTTGTACATATCAGCCTCTCACGCCCAAGGGGACATCAGGATGGCATCACGAGCACTCATGCACAAAATGACTTTTAATGCAGCGATCCATCAAAATAATTGCTCGATAAGGCAGGTCGCTGCAGGCCAACAACCATGGGCCGATCGTTGCAAGCCGGCATCGAGGGCAATCCCGGCCTTAACATGTCTGTGACATACAGGTATGGTGTTTGCAGATTGTTTCTCGGGAGTTCTGCGTGCGGCTGACACGCTACACGGATTATTCACTGCGGGTCTTGATTCACCTGGCCCTTCACGAAGAGCGCCTGTGTTCGATCGGCGAAATCGCGCGGGCTTATGATGTCTCCCACAATCACCTGATGAAGGTCGTCAACGCCCTGGCGCACGACGGCTTCATCGAAACCGTTCGCGGTCGCGCCGGCGGCATGCGTCTCGCCCGACCAGCGGATGAGATGACCGTCGGCGAGGTCGTCCGCCGCACCGAGGAAGGCTTCCAACTCGCAGATTGTTCCGGGTGTGCGCTGTCTCCCGCATGTGGACTGACCGGCGTGCTGGCGCAAGGCATGCAGGCGATGATGGCGGTATTCGATACCTACCGGATTTCCGATCTCCTGTCCGATCGTGAGGCCATGAAGCGGCTGATTAACCGCCAATCACCGCTCGGCGTCGGCATGGACTAAATGATACAGCCTGCGGATTTCCGCGCAGGTCAATGCTCCGCTTCAAGATGCGCTGCGGCGCGATCGATGTTGACCCGATGGCTCTCGAGCATCTCGCGCAGATCGGCATGCAATGCCTCGTCACGAACCCTAGGGGTCAGAGATTCCAGTTTGCGAACCACCCAGGCTTGTCCGCGGTTGAGAAAGGCGAGCCTTTCAAGCGGATCAGGGATTGCCAACGCCTTCTTGTAAAAGGCGCCGGTCTTGCGTGAGGGCGCTGCGCCCAATCGCCTGATCTGCCTCGAGAGCATCGCGCACCAACGTGCTTCGTCGGCACGGACCGATCGCATCAGTTCGGCGTAGTCGGGATCGTTCGCCGACTTGGTGCTGGCGAGCGCGACGCGGGCGCCGGCCCGTTCGGCTTCCAGCAGTTCGTTGAGCGCCGCGAGGATCTCCTCGCGACCGGCAAAGCCCATGTAAATGTCATCGGCTTCGCTGGCGTAGCAAACGGGCGAGGATGGTTCGTTCACGGTCATGCTGTAATCGCCGCGGCCGCCTTGAGGCCGGCACGAATGCGGTCCATCACGCCCGGGTCGGCCTTTGTGCTGTGGACGACATAGGCCGAGTACGAAAATTCAGGACTTCCGGGGACGAGAGCGAGGCGGCCTTCCTCGAGATAGGAGCGGATGAAGCCTTTGCGAAAATAGCCGCTACCCCCTGTCGCCAGGATATAATCGAGCGCGAGCGGACCATAGCTGATCGAAACGACGGAGTTAGGCTGATCCGGGAAAGCGGCGTGATAGCTCCCGGCAAACTCCTCACCCCAATCGATCTGAACATGATCTTCCGGTGCGAGAGGGCTGCTGGTTGGCGTGGTCCGCACCAGGACCAACTTTTCCTCGAACAAGAGTTCGGCGATGATCCCCGGACGGCTCGGCGCGGCATAGAGCACCGCCATATCGAGTGAGCCATCCTGGACCTGCTCCATCAGGCGTTCGGATGTGTCGATATGGGTGCTTACCGCGATTTCCGGACATTCCCGACGCATCCAGAGCAACCAGTGCCGCAGCAAGGGACTCCACAGACTGAGCTCGGCGCCGACCGTTACCACGGTCTCCCGTCCCGGCGGGAGCGCGACGGCGCGGCGCGCCCGATCCCAGACCTGCACCATGGTGGTTGCAAAGCGCAGAAACTGCTCGCCCGCCGGTGTCAGCTTCGCACCTGCCTTGTTGCGGATGAATACTGGCCGATCGAGCAGGTCCTCAAGCACCCGGATGCGGGCACTGACTGCGGTCTGCGTGAGGTGAAGGTTCGACGCAGCGTTCACAAAACTGCCGGTTTTAACGACTTCCAAGAATGTGCGCGCAACATTGATATCCATAAACCATCATCCTTGCGCTCAATGCGCAATAATATTCATTTGCTTGCTTCATGGTAGCGGGCCGATGATGGGATCACAAGGCAAGACCCGTGTGATCGACCCTGGACAGGCACCAACAACCATAAGGCGTCTAACGGTTTGGGCGAACTTTCAGATGAAACCTTTAGGCCGCTTCACGCCCGAACCGCCGCCGCCGCGGGCCGAAATCTGGAAAGTCAGCATAGCGCTGGCGTTGCTGGTTTTAGGGATAGGCATAGCACTTTTCAGTTTTTACGACGCTGGTGCGATCAGTGACGATGTCTTCGTTGCCGTGGTGGTCTTCGTGATCGCGGTTTGTATCGGTGTGATCCTCTCTCTCGATTGGGAACAAACGGCACATCGCCGAGTGCGTCAGCCCTGGCAGGAAGTGCCCCCTCCGTTTGACTTCATCGCGCTGTGGTCATCTGAAGACCGACAGCCGTCGGGTGAAGATGCCCCTAATCTTCAGGAAACCTGCCGCCGCAAACCGCCTCCCTCGTCACGGACAAAGCTGCCGTGAAGGCTGACAACGATGATGACCGACAAGCGCGTGGACCAGAGCGCCCGCCCTCCATGTCCGGGCTCTATCTGATTTTCGCCGCAAGCATCGCCTTCGTCTCGATCCGCCTTTTTGTCGATTTGCTCCGCCAAAACGGCTTCGTCGCCGAAGGGGACGGCAATGGGATAGTGCTGTTCGCCATGCCGATAGCCCTCCTCGTGATCGTGGGGCTCGGACCGGGAACCCGGCGCTAATTTATATCCAATATCTTTGCTGATAAATAATAATAACATTCGTTTGTATGATGCTTCGTCCATCTCCACATCAGATCTGCGATATGAAGGAGTTCCCATGGCCATTCAGCTCGGGCAGATCGCCCCCGATTTCGAGCAGGACAGCACGCACGGTCGCATCAGCTTCCACGATTGGCTCGGCGGAAGCTGGGGTGTCCTGTTCAGCCATCCCAAGAATTTTACGCCGGTCTGCACGACGGAACTGGGCGAGGTTGCCAAGCTCCGGTCCGAATGGGACAAACGCAACGTCAAACCCATTGGCCTCTCGGTGGATCCGGTCGAAGCCCATCACAAATGGGAGCTCGACATTCACGAAACCCAAGGGACGAAACTCGACTTCCCGATGATCGCGGATGCCAACACCAAGGTGTCGGCGCTCTACGACATGATCCACCCCGAGAGCGACCCGACGGTCACTGTCCGTTCCGTCTTCGTCATCGATCCGTCACGCAAGGTGCGGCTGATCCTGACCTACCCGCCTTCGACCGGTCGGAATTTTGCCGAGATTCTCCGTGCCATCGACAGCCTTCAACTTACAGATGCCCGTAGCATCGCAACGCCCGTCAACTGGGAACCTGGCGAGCCGGTCGTCATATCGCCGAAGCTGTCGGACGAGGAGGCATCCCGGCAGTTCCCACAAGGCTACAAGACACTGAAGCCCTACCTTCGGGTCGTCGATCTGCAGGCTCCCGGGCAATGAGGCAATTGGAGGAGAGTGGAAAAAGACAGACCGCCGCCGACGGAGCAGACGACGGCGGCCTCTCCGACCTGTTGGCCCGCAACCGCGTATGGGCTGACGCCAAAACCCTGATCGATCCCGGATTCTTTAAACGGCTCGTAGGCCAGCAGCGGCCACGCTACTTCTGGATCGGCTGTTCGGACAGCCGGGTGCCGGCCACCGAAATCGTCGATCTCGATCCCGGCGAGATGTTTGTTCATCGCAACGTCGCCAATCTCGCCACGCCGAGCGATCCTAACTTCGCCGCCGCCTTGGAGTTCGCGGTCGATGTTTTGAAGGTCGAGCACATCATCGTCGTGGGCCATTACGGGTGCGGCGGGATTCAAGCGGCAATGGCACCGGACAGGGACGACGCGATCGGGCTTTGGCTCGCACCGGTGCGTGAGCTCTATCAAACAGTCTGCTGCACCCCGGATACCAATGCGGACCGTTTGTGCGAACATAATATCCGCGCCCAGGTGAAAGCACTCGCAGCCAACCCATTGGTTCTTCGGGCCTGGGCGCGGCACGCTGCGCTAACGCTTCACGGTTGGGTCTACGCCATTGGAGACGGCCTTCTCCAACCGGTCTGCTCACCCGTCAGCCGCCACCCCGATGAGGCAGTTCCCAAACTCCGGATTGCAGGCGCGTCATGATCGCCGTGCGCGCCCTGTGCCGCGTGAGGGCGATTGGCCATGACGACAGCCTCGTCGACGCCATCTCCGCCTGCAAGGGCGCGAGTGAACCCGATCGCGACATTGATGCACGGATTGCGCTGGCCGTATTTCCGGCACTGCGCAGCTTGACCGTTATTGCTCCGGGAGTCTGGCTGCAGGACGACGGCAACCACGTTCGGGCACTGCTCTACACGGCGACTTGCCGCGCTGCCGCTATGTTGGTGCCATCCGGCTATTGGATCGAAGCCGGCCCCCAGGGAACCACCGTGGTGGGCGAGCTTGGCCAATGGACAGCCCATCACCCGGTTGAGGCAATCGCCCTGTGCATGGCCGCGCTCGATGCGCGAAGGGCGGAGCTGTCCTATGCACATTGACCGTTCTCACCAAAGACCATTGCAGCGCCCTGTGCGGCTGCATCAGCAATGGTCCCGCAGCGCTCATCATCAGGGCCTTCCTACCGACTTATCTGCGCCGGATGGTGCCGCATCATCACGCCTCGGCCGAAACGATTTCCGGCGCTATTTCTGCTCAAGGAGACAAGCGATGGCTGATCAAAGCCGCAATGCTGTAATACCTCAATCCGACCTTGAGAGGCTCGTCTTCGAATTGCCTCCCCTGCCCTATGGGACCAAGGATCTCGAGCCTGTCCTCTCGGCGGAAACACTGGAGATCCACCACGGCAAACATCACGCACGCTACGTGGAAACGCTCAATCGGCTGCTGGCCGAGCAGAATTTCTCGGCCCACACGCTCGAGGAAATCATCCGTATCGCGCACGGCAGCGGCGCGAAGGGCGTCTTCAACAATGCAGCCCAGGCATGGAACCATAGCTTCTTTTGGGAGAGCATGGCGCCGAAAACGGTTAAACCTGCCGGGCTGCTCGCCAGCGCCATTTCGTCCGAATTCGGGAGTCTCGAAACGCTCAGACAGCGTTTTTCCGCTGAAGGAACGGGCCATTTCGGATCGGGTTGGGTCTGGCTCATCGCGAAGCGCGACAAGCTCGAGGTGATCTCTACCCACGACGCGGGTAGCCCAATCCTTGAGGAAGGGGTGACGCCGCTGCTTGCTTGCGATGTGTGGGAGCATGCCTACTACATCGATTACCGCCAGGATCGCGCGGGCTGGATCACGTCCTGGTGGAACAGGCTCGCAAATTGGAGCTTCGCCGAAACGCAGTTTGACGCAGCGATCGGCCAGGGCAAGCCGTGGCGCTATCCACCATCACAGACCGCCCGTTGAATAAGGAGGAGAAGTAAATGCTCGTTGACGTTTTGGCTGGCGATAGCAGTTCCCCAGCAGCCCGGGGCAGTTTTCACTTCGCGCGGTCACCCCAGGCAGGCGAAGAGATCGAGATCGACGGAACGGTCGTCGTCGTGACGCGGGCCTGGCATCGGCCCAGCATCTATTACCAGGGTGCCAAGTTCGCGATTCTCGTCGAGGAACCTGTCGCTGACGCCCAAGTGCGTCCAGAAGTCCGAGATCACGCCGACATGGCGGTTTGAGTAGACGCGGAGAAGGGCGATGTCGCCCTTTTCCGCGCTCAGTCAGGCGGCGAGCAATTCGTCCGCCGGACCGAAGAATTCGTAATGAATGCGGTCGGATGGGACGCCAGCCAGCGACAAGGTCGAGACGGCGTGCCGCAGAAACGGGCGTGGTCCGCAGATATAGTAATCGGCCTCACCTACAGGCGTGTTGGCGACCAGCCATTCATCGGTAATGATGCCGGCGACGTCATAATCCCGTCCTGCGACTTCATCTTCGAGCGGGGTCTGATGAAAATCGGTGACGGTGATTGACTTGCCCCGCCCAGCGACAGCGCGAACATGATCACGCATTGCGTGGGTATCGCGGTCATGAGTTCCGTGGACATAGTGCACGGGGACTCCCGCCTCGCCCTCAGCAAGCGTTTCGAGCATGGCCACCATCGGGGTCAGCCCCACGCCGCCCGACAGGAGGATCACCGGGCGTTCGACATGCGCTGCCAGGAAGAATTCGCCTGCAGGCGCGGCAACTTTGAGCACCGTGCCCGGCTTGGCTTCATCATGAAGCCAGCCTGACGCAAGACCAAGCGGCTCACGCTTGACCGAAATGCGATAGGTTTCGCCGTTGGGGGCTGCTGAAATCGAATAGTTGCGCTTGACTGGCGGATGTCCCGGAATTTCAAGCCAGAAGGTCAGATATTGCCCGGGCTTGTGCCGCATGACGGCCCCGCCATCAACGGGGCGCAGAACGAAGGAATTGATGACGCTGCTCTCACGCACGACGTCCTCGACGCGAAAATCGCGCCAGCCATTCCATCCGCCGGTCGCATCCTTCTGTTCTGAGTAGACTCGCTGCTCGCGGGCGATCAGGATGTTGGCCAGGAACCAGTAGGCTTCGCCCCAGGCAGCGAGAATTTCATCGGTGGCCGCATCCCCCAGCACCGCCTTGATCGCCCCCAGGAGCGCCTCGGCAACGTGCGGATAATGTTCGGGCAGAATTTGCAGGCCAACATGCTTCTGCGCGATCCGCTCGACCGCCGGGGCAAGCGCACCGAGATTTTCGATGTTGCTCGCATAGGCGAGAATGGCGCCGGTCAGTGCCCGCGGCTGCGAACCGGCATCACCATGGTGCGATTGGTTGAAAAGGTCGCGAATGTTCGGGTTCTGGAACATCCGGGAATACATCTCGTTCACGATGTCGAGGCCATGCGCTTCGAGCGCGGGGACGGTCGCCTTGACGAGCGCAATGGTCTGATCGCTGAGGGGCTGCGTCATCAACTTCTCCTTTTTGAATGCGTTGAAAATCCCGGAATGTCAGAGCTTGGGAATGTGATCGTAAAAATCCACCTGCATCTTCATCGGCCCTGTCGGCGTTACGAAATGCGGTTGCTGAGGGAGAATCAAGCCAGGCTGGTCAGGCGTCAGGACGATCTCCGAAGGTGGCTCGAGGTAGGTTAGCCGGAGTTCGCCCTCGAAAACCCGGATCACGCCCCAAACACCAGCCTTCGTGTCATGTCGCGCGCGCAAGGCAGCCGGCAGAGTGTCCTGGTTGAACACCGGCGTGGAACGGTAAGGCAAGATTTCAGCCATGGGTTTGCCCTGGTCGCTCGATGGCATCCTTACGTTCCGCGTTGGCGACCGATGCAGCACTCCGTTCCTCCAGTTGGAAGAACATCGCCAGTTGCAGGCTCTCGGCGATGCGCCGCGCCTTCGCTTGTAGCGCCGCTGCCGCTTCGGGCGTCATCCTGTCATTGGTCGTTTGAACCCAGAGTGCGAACCACCGCTCGAACAGCGCGGGCGTTATCCTGGCCTTATGCTTCAAATGGGCCGGCACCGGTTGCCCCTTGTATCGGCCACTGGTGAGCATGACGGAGGACCAGAACGCAGTCAGCTTCCCAAGATGCTCCGGCCAGTCATCGATCGCATCGTTGAAAATCGGCCCAAGCGCGGGGTCGGCGCGGACCCGCGCGTAAAATTCCTCCACCAAAGGAGTCAGCTCTTCTTCTCTGATTTTCGAGACACCGTCCACGACTCGCGCTCCAATCATGTATATATAATACATCTATCATGATTGCGCATAAACGCAAGGCTAGCGCATATTTCCAGGTCGTCGGTCGCGGCGATGTACACAGCCTGAGAAACTGCTCAGCCCCGCTAGTTTAGCCTTGAATCCGAAACACGAAGGCATAGCATCAGCCAGCGACCCGAAGGAGTCTCGGTAAGACGTAGACACCTTTCCTTGCCCGCCCGTCAAAAGACGGGCGGGTTTTCTTTTCCGATTCCGTCGGACATTCGCTGGAACGCTAATCCGCGTGATCTGGCGCACTCGGAATTTTCAAACACCGTCACAAATACCTAATTATGCGCAGCTCAAGATCTAATCACCCGATTTTCGCGATCAAGCGGCCGGCGGCACCCTGCTCTGCCGCCAGATTGCGATTATAGGCGAGCGGCATCCGGGGACTCTTCCAGCGTAGCGCATCCATGATCCCCGCCAGATCCTCGCCGCTCGCAAACAGATCCTGGTTCAAGCCCACCCGCGTCGAATGCGCGCTCACGCCCTTGAGCAACTGCGCCAGATCATCGGCGGTGAGGTCGCTCAGCGCGCCCTTGTCGAAGGCGCGCCGGATCATTGCCCGCCAGATCGGCCCGATCGAACCCGGGTGCAACGCCCCCTCTCCCACATCATATTCGGTGCGCGCCGGCACCGCCGACTTCGGCAACGTCTTGCGCAGATCCCAGCTTTCGCGGCCAGAAATCGTCTCGATCCGCCGCCCCTTGACCGCAGCCCGCGCCTTGTAGCGGCGCACCTGCACCCGGCGAAACAGGGGGGCACCTCAAGGTTCGTTCGCCAGACAACGCTAAGCCGGAGATGTCTCTGAAACTCTGCAATAACCTTTTTGCATGCCTGCCCCATTGCGCGGGTCTAGCCTGACCGATTGGGGGGTCATTCCGACTCAGGCGGGGTACAACATGGCGCGGCGCAATTTACTGACGCGGGAAGAGCGCGAGCGGCTATTCCTACCAAGAACCGACCACTTCTCGATCATCAGGAACTACACGCTGACGGTCGAAGACCTGGATATCATCGGAAAGCGACGAGGCCCCGTTAATCGGCTCGGTATTGCTGCTCACCTTGCCTTACTGCGGCATCCTGGGTTTGGGCTGCGCACGAACTCGGACATCCCCGATGCTATACTCAACTACCTGTCTGCGCAGCTTGGCGTCGCTCCGGGCACATACGGTGCCTATGGCCAACGTCCGCAAACGCGAACCGACCACAGCTCAATTGCCGCTGATTACCTCGGTCTTAGGCCGTTCACACGCGCGGATGTTGCCCACGCTATTGAACTTGCAGCCCGTGCAGCCATGCGCAGTGACCGCGGAGAAACAATTGCCAGATCCTTGATGGATAACCTGAAGGCGGAGCGCTTTATTCTGCCCCCGCCCGACACCCTCGAGCGGGCCGGGCTTGCCGGGAGAGCACGCGCTCGTAAGCGCGCAGCATCGGAAATCGTCGCCGAACTGGGCGGCAGTACATTGGAGTTGCTCGACGCACTCCTGATCAATGACCCAGCCCTTGGTATGACGCCGCTGGCTTGGTTGCGGGATATGCCCGGATCTCCGTCAACCAAGAACATGAATGCGCTTCTCAAGCGGCTGCGGTTCATACGTGATCTCGGGATTGAACCGGCAATCAGCCTAGCAACCACGGGCTTCCGCTTTGGCCAATTCGTGCGCGAGGGCAGCGTCGCTCCGCCGTTTCTGTTGGCCGACTATTCCCACAATCGCCGCAGAGCGACGCTGGCAGCCGCGGTCGTCAATCTCGAGGTCAAGCTTGCAGATGCCGCAATCCTGATGTTCGAGCGCCTCATTGGCGGGCTGTTCACCCGAGCCAAGCGTGGCCAGGAACGCCGCTATCAGGACACAGCACCTTCGGTCGGCAAGCTCATGCGACTGTTTGGTGCAACGATCGCGGCGCTGGATATGGCAGAGGAAACTGGCGGCGATCCGCTGGTCCTGGTCGATGAGATGGTGGGCTGGCATCGCCTGATGGCAGCCCGTCCGCACGTCGATGCCTTGGCGGATCTCGCTCAGGAGGACACTCTGGTTCTTGCAACCGAGCGATACGCTACACTGCGCCGGTTCTCCCGCAACTTCCTCGACACATTCACGTTCAAGGCCTCGGGCAGCGGGACCAACCTGCTCTCCGCTCTCGATCTCCTCAAGCAGGCCAACGGCAGTTGGGGTACGCAGTTGCCAGCAAACCCGCCGATGCCCTTTTCCAATCGGCATTGGTCCAAATTGATAATGGAGGGAGGAAAGGTCAGCCGTCCGCGCTACGAGACGGCCGTGCTGGCGACACTTCGAGATAAACTGCGAGCGGGCGATGTCTGGGTCGAAGGAACGCGGGCTTACCAGCGTTTCGACGCCTATCTGCTCCCCCGCAAGGCCGCACAATCGGCAATCTCCGAACTGCCGATCAACGTGAATTCCGGAGAATATCTGGCTCATAAGAGCGCCGAACTTGATCGGCGATTGCGTCACTTCGCGCATCAGCTGCGGACCGGCCGCTTGCCTGGCGTGACGCTCGTTCGCGAAAAGCTGAAAGTCGTTCCGCTGCAAGCGGCGACTCCACCAGAAGCGGAAGCTCTTGACCGCAAACTCGATGCCCTACTCCCGCGCGTCCGAATTACCGAACTCCTGCTCGAAGTCGCTGAACGTACCGGATTTCTCTCTGCATTTCGGGATGTCCGCTCGGGCAAGGAGCACGATAAGCCCGCTGCCGTGCTCGCCGCCATTCTGGCGGATGGTACGAATCTCGGCGTCGAACGCATGGCCAACGCCAGCCAGGGCGTCACATATGCGCAGCTCGCCTGGACCCAGAACTGGTATATCTCGCCCGATAACTACGAGGCTGCTCTGGCCCAGATTGTGCGCGAACATCACCGCCTCCCGTTCGCGCGAAACTGGGGCGAAGGTGTCAGTGCATCATCCGACGGCCAGTTCTTCCGCACCGGCCGGATCCGATCGGGCGCAGCCGAGATCAACGCAAAATACGGTCACGAGCCAGGTATCAAAATTTACTCGCACCTTTCCGACCATTTTGCCTCGTTCAGTTCGCGCATCATGTCTGCCACCGCAAACGAAGCCCCATACGTGCTCGACGGCCTGATGCTAGGGGCCCGCGAATTGCCACTGAAGGAGCTGTATACCGATACCGGCGGTGCGTCGGATCACGTCTTTGGCCTGTGCCACCTGCTCGGGTTCCGTTTCGTCCCTCGAATGCGTGATCTTGCAGACCGGCGGCTCGGAACCATCGTATCCGGTGCAAACTACAAAGGCATCGAATGTCTGTTCGGCCAGGCGATCAAGGTCGGCACCATTGAGGCAGAGTGGGATGATCTCGTCCGAATGGCCGCCTCAATTCGGGAAGGAACTGTTGCTCCGTCTATCATCCTGCGCAAGCTTTCCGCCTATCGCCGGCAGAACAAGCTTGACCTTGCCCTTCGCGAACTTGGCCGCATCGAGCGGACGTTGTTCACGCTCGACTGGCTGGAACAGCCTGATTTGCGCCGCGCCTGCCAAGCCGGATTGAACAAGGGAGAGGCCCGGCACGCTCTGGCAGACGCCGTCTACACCAACCGCCAGGGCCGGTTCACCGATCGAACTCTTGAGAACCAGCAATACCGCGCATCTGGGCTCAACTTGCTCATCGCCGCCATTGCATACTGGAATGCCCTCTATCTCGGCCGGGCCGCCGATCACCTGCGGTACTCGGGAATTGAGATCGACGAAACACTGCTAGCGCACGTCTCACCTCTGGGTTGGTCGCATATCGGCCTCACAGGTGACTACCTTTGGGAAGATGCATCTTTCAGCGGCAACCGCGGGTACCGAGCACTCCACGACCCGAACGGCAGACTTCGGCTCGTCGCCTAGGATGTTCTCAGTATTTCCAGCTTAGCGTTGTCTGGCGAACAAATCTTGAGGTGAGGCCTAGAACGGCTCGTATGTCCCCAGCAGGTGCCCGAGCTTTGCGGCTCTGAAGTCGAGCCCGACAGACGCACTTTTGGGCCTCACGCCCCTTTTTGCAGGTAGCGCGTTCAGCCCCGTTGAGGGCGTGTACGTTTTCGGCCGCCGCGTTTTGGGGCGCCCCCCTTCCAGGAGACCAGACGGAGGTGCCCGAACTCCAGTGGTAAGAGCCGCCGTATCGGGGCGATGTCGAGCACCTGCGCCGTTGGAACTGCTGCGGCAATATTTCGGCCTTGACCTTGGACCATGGTCCTGCCCGTAAGAGGCCTCCCCAATAGCGGTGCCTTTGCGGCGCGGCACTCCAGATCGATCCGAGGAGTATGGGGAACAAGCGCGTCGTTCACATCGTCGATGACGAAGAGACAATCCGAAAGGCACTGCGATTCACGTTGCGTACCGCCGGCTTCGCCGTCGAGGCCTACGCTTCGGGGCCGGAGTTTCTGTCGGCCGCGGGTGACGCGAAGAAAGGCTGCGTGATCCTCGACATGCACATGCCGGACATGAACGGCCTTCAGGTCCAGGTGGAGCTGACGCGACGCGGGATTGATATGCCTGTCGTCATGCTCACCGGCAATGGCGATCCCACGCTCGCCGTGCAGGCAATGCAGGCGGGCGCTGCCGACTTTCTCGCCAAACCGGTCGAAAAGGCCGCATTGCTTGGCGCGATCGACCGCGCCTTCAGCTCGCTGGAGAATATAACCGGGCGTGCCGCAGAACAGGCCGACGCGCTGTCGAAAGCCGCGAGACTGACGCAGCGCGAACGGGCCGTTCTTAGAGGGATTGCGCGAGGCTATCCCAATAGCTTTATCGCAGATGAACTCGGTACCACGCCGCGCACGGTCGAGCTGGATCGAGCCAGCCTGATGGTCAAACTGGGAGCCCAAAGTTTGCCCGACTTGCTACGGATCGCGTTTGCTGTGGACCTGAACGGATCGCCTGAGGACGATCGCCATTAGGCTTCACCATCCTGCGACATCGGACGTTATGCGGATCGGCCCGTGGCGAGTTCGGCAATGATCGGACAATCCGGCCGCGCGTCGCCGTGGCAGCGTTCGGCGAGATCGACCAGCGTGTCGCGCAGCGCCGTCAGCGCTGCCGCCTTGCGCTCGAATTCCTCGGCACGGGCCAGCGCAAGCCGCTTCACCTCGCCACTCGCGCGACCCGTATCCGCCCAAAGGCCGAGCAGAGTGCGGATCTCCTCGATCGGAAACCCCAGATCGCGCGCATTGGCGATGAACCGCAGGCGATGAAGATCGCGCTCGTCATAGTCGCGATAGCCCGCACCCCGGCGCGGCGGCGCCGGGATGAGGCCTATCTTCTCATAATGGCGGATCATCCGCTCCGAGACGCCGCTCCGCCGAGACGTCTCGCCGATGTTCACAGCGCCTTCCGGTTGAGTCGCAGCGCGTTGGTGACCACGCTGACCGAGGAGAGCGCCATGGCGGCGGCCGCGATGATCGGCGAGAGCAGGATGCCGAACAGCGGATAGAGCGCGCCCGCCGCCACCGGCACGCCCGCGACATTGTAGATGAAGGCGAAGACGAGGTTCTGGCGGATGTTCGACATGGTCGCCTGGCTGAGCTTACGCGCCCGGACGATGCCGGTGAGGTCGCCCTTGAGCAGGGTCACGCCCGCGCTCTCGATGGCGACGTCGGTGCCCGAGCCCATGGCGATGCCGACATCGGCGGCGGCCAGCGCGGGGGCGTCGTTGACACCGTCGCCGGCCATGGCGACCACCCGCCCCTCGCGCTTGAACTTGGCGACCACGGCGCTTTTCTGATCGGGCAGCACCTCGGCTTCGACCTCGTCGATGCCCAGGCGCCGGGCGACCGCTTCCGCTGTCGTGCGGTTGTCGCCGGTCAGCATGACCACGCGAATACCCTCCGCCTTGAGCGCGGCGAGCGCTTCTGGCGTCGTGGCCTTCACCGGATCGGCGATGGCGAAGGCACCGCCGACGGTGCCGTCGATTCCGATGAAGATTGCGGTGGCGCCATCGCGTCGCAGTGCGTCGGCCTGGCCGGCGAGCGCCTCGGTGGCGACGCCCTCGTCGGCGAGGAACCGCGCATTGCCGAGGACGATGCGCCGCCCTTCGACCGTACCGAGCGCGCCGCGCCCGGTCGGCGAGTCGAAGTCGGTGACGTCGCTCGTGGCGATGGCGCGATCCTTCGCAGCCTCGACGATCGCCAGCGCGAGCGGATGTTCGGAAGCCCGTTCGACCGAGGCGGCAAGCCGCAGCAACTCGGCTTCGTCGAAGCCGGGCGCCGGCACGACCTGGGTGACGGCAGGGCGGCCTTCGGTCAGCGTGCCTGTCTTGTCGACGACGAGCGTGTCGACCTTCTCCATATGCTCGAGCGCTTCGGCATTCTTGATAAGGACGCCGAGTCCGGCGCCGCGGCCGACGCCCACCATGATCGACATCGGCGTGGCGAGACCCAGTGCACAGGGACAGGCGATGATCAGCACGGCGACCGCCGCCACCAGCCCATAGGCGAAGCGCGGCTCGGGGCCCCAGATACCCCAGGCGATAAACGCGACCACCGCAACCGCGATGACCACGGGCACGAACCAGCCCGACACCTGATCGGCCATGCGCTGGATCGGCGCGCGCGAGCGCTGCGCCTCGGCGACCATCTGGACAATCCGCGCAAGCATGGTGTCGCGTCCGACCTTGTCGGCGACGATCACCAGCGCACCGGTCTGGTTGAGCGTGCCGCCGATCACCGTGTCGGCCTTGGCCTTGGTGACGGGCATGGATTCACCGGTGACCATCGACTCGTCGAGCGAGGAGCGGCCGTCCTCGACTACGCCGTCGACCGGCACCTTCTCGCCCGGCCGCACGCGCAGGCGGTCGCCGACCGCGACCAGATCGAGACTGATCTCCTCTTCGCTCCCGTCGGCGGCGATCCGGCGCGCGGTCTTGGGCGCGAGGTTGAGCAGCGCCTTGATCGCGCCCGAGGTCCGCTCACGCGCGCGCAGTTCGAGCACCTGGCCGAGCAGCACGAGAACGGTGATCACCGCGGCGGCCTCGAAATAGACGGCAACCATGCCGTCCTCGCCGCGGAAGGCAGGCGGGAACAGCTGAGGCGCGAGCGTCGCGACGACGCTGTAGATCCAGGCGACCCCCGTCCCCATCGCGATCAGGGTGAACATGTTGAGGTTGCGGGTCTTGAGCGAGGCCCAGCCACGCTCGAAGAACGGCCAGCCCGCCCAGAGCACGACAGGCGTCGCCAGCACGAACTGGATCCATACCGAGGTCGACATCGGCACGAGGCGATGGATCACAGGAAACAGGTGCGCCCCCATCTCGAGGATCAGCACCGGCAGGGCCAGCACCAGGCCAACCCAGAAACGCCGCGTGAAATCGACCAGCTCGTGGCTGGGACCGCTGTCGGCGGTCACGGTCGCGGGTTCGAGCGCCATGCCGCAGATCGGACAGGACCCGGGATGGTCCTGCCGGATCTCGGGATGCATAGGGCAGGTCCAGATCGTGCCCACGGGCGCTGCGAACGGCGGTGCCGGCGGGCCGAGATAGCGCTCGGGATCGGCGATGAACTTTGCCCGGCAGCCCGCGCTGCAGAAATGATAGCGTTCACCGCCATGATCGGCATGGTGCGCGGTGGTCGCCGGATCGACGGTCATGCCACAGACCGGGTCCTTGATGCCGGTCGCCGCTTTCGCGCCGCCGTGGCCGCCGCAGCAACCGCCGCCATGCGCCGCTCCATGTGTCTCGTTCATCGCCTTGCTCCTTTCGACGCCTGACGATCTAGGGTCTGACACCGTGTCAGGGTCAATACGTAATCGCCTAAGCGGCCAAATCGGCGTACCCGGTCGCTCGGCCGGGATCAGCCAAGGTCGTTCGCAACCGTAAGGCCCTGGGCCTGCGCCGGTCGATGCGCGGTAAGCAATTCGATCGCGCCGGTGATGGTCAAGAGCCGAAACGTCTCGGCCACATGCCTGAAGCCGGCCGCCGCGATCAGGCCGGGGAGCACGCCGTCGGCGTTGGGTCGGGTATCATCGATGCCATCGAGTCGCTGCACGGTCAGGCGAAAGGCGAGCCGCATGAGACCGTGCTGGCGGCCATAATCTGCGATCACCAGGCGGCCACCCGGGCGCAGCATGGCGAACATGGCGCGCAGGGTTGCCGCCTTCTCCCTGACCGGCATCTGATGCAGCACGAGACTCGATACGACAGCGTCGGCGGTGCCCGGGGCCACGTCCCTGGCAAATCCCTGACGCCAGTCGATATCGGCCTGCCGCGCAGCGGCCTTGTGCCGCGCGATGTCGAGCGCCTCGGCATCGGGATCGAGACCGATCACCTGCGTCCTGGGCTCGGCTTGCTTGAGCATCAGCGCGAAGCTGCCGGTGCCACAGCCGACGTCGACGACCGTCTCACCGGCTTTGGGCGCCAGGGCGGCGAGCATGGCGGCACGCCACCGCTTCTCCCGCGTCCACAGGCGGATCGCGCGATCA
The DNA here is from genome assembly GCF_002894065.1 of Sphingobium sp. SA916. Classification (NCBI taxonomy): domain Bacteria; kingdom Pseudomonadati; phylum Pseudomonadota; class Alphaproteobacteria; order Sphingomonadales; family Sphingobiaceae; genus Sphingobium; species Sphingobium sp. SA916. The sequence goes on along the minus strand of NZ_LXYF01000030.1, from coordinate 161,737 downwards.
TAGTCTTTCGTCGATCCGGTCCCGAGCGGCGGGGTGTAGGATTGCATTGGCTTCTCCCAACGCGAGGCGTCCGAAACGATAAGCTACATCGACATGGGTGGCGACAGTGTCCCCAGCCAGGCGACCAGCCCGAGAATGACGATCGCAAGACCGCCTTCGACGACGAGGCTCGCGCGCAGCAGCGCCTGCGCCCGTGGCGCGTCCTCTTCCTCGATCGCCTGCGCAAGTGCCGGGGTCAGGCGATAACGGTTGAGCGCGGCCAGGCCCAGCATGCCGGCGAAGAGCAGCAGCTTGGCGATGAGCAGCAGGCCGTAGGTCGACTGCCCGAGAGACGCGATGTTGCCCGGGCCGACCAGGAACCAGCCGTTCACCGTCCCGGTCAGGATCAGCAGGGCGACGATGATCGTGCCGACGAGGGAGAAGCCCCGCAGCGCTTCCTCGGCGAGCATGACCCGGTCCATGTCTTCAGTGGCGAGATCATCGGTTGCGAGCCTGGTAAGAACCAGCGCAAGGAATGCGGCAAGCGCGCCGACCCAGGCGCCCGCGGCGAGCAGATGGATGAGATCGGCCCCCAGTTGCAGCCAGCCCGCCTCGCCTTCGCCGGCCGCGCCATGCCCGCTCCAGGCGAGGGTCGCGAGTGCGACCGCGCCTGCCAGAGTGGAGGCGATGAAGGCAGGACGGGATTGCCGGCGATAGAAGGGGATGGAGAGCAGAAGAACGAGGAGCGCGACGAGGCGCGCCTTCAGCGCCGTTCCCATGGACGTGCCGTTGAACAGCTCTGCGACCATGGAAAGATCAGGCTGGGTGAGCGGCAGCCCGGTCATGGCCGCTGCCTGCAACGCGAACCCCAGCGCCGACAGCAGGAGGGCGAGACAGGCGAGACCGGCCACCATTGCTACCATCGGCAGATGCCGCTGTACCATCCGGCCGCCGCCGGGCGCATAGAGCGCGAACAGCGGCAGGCCGAACAACAGGCCGAGATCGACGTAGAGCGCCCAGCGGACGGCGACGAGTGCCACGTCGTTCATGGCGTCACTTGACGGTAAAGGCGAGATTGCCCTGGATGCGGTGCGTGTCGGTCGAGACGACGTGCCAGGCGACCTGATAGCTGCCCGCCATGAGCGGCTTGGCGAGCGTCAGCACGAGCGTCTTGTCGCCTTCGACGGACGTCTTGAAGCCGGTTACCGCCATGCGGTGGTTGGGCATGCCGGGCATGCCGGTCATCACGATCTCGGCGCCCGACAGCTTCGGCATCAGACCTTCACTGAAGGTGAGCGTGATACGCGAAGGCGCCGAGACGCTGGCGTTCGCGGCGGGCGTCGAGGACACAAGCTTGGGATGCGCGTAGGCCGGAGCAGAAACACTCAGGCCGACGGCGGCGATAACTGCGAGAGGCGAAAAGAAACGCATTGGAACATTCTCCTGTAGATCCCATGAGACAATACGCAGCCCGAGCCCCCACCCCTCGCAATTATTCTTTTCAATCTACAGCAAGGGTTCCTGGACCATCGTGCGTATTGAAGGATGAAGACGGAGAAGCACCATGGATGAACTTGACCACCTGCTCTCGCGGTTGCGCGATGCGCCTCTCGATCCCAGGCTCGGCGGCCTGGAAAGCCGGGTCATGGCGGAAATAGCGCGCATCCGGGCCATACCAAGCCTTGGCGCTATGACGTTCGGCATCGCGGCCGCAACCGCGCTGTTCATCGGAATTGCCGGCTCGGCAGTTCCGACACGGTCTGCTGATGCCAAACCGCTATCGCCCTTCGATGCTCGGCTCGCGCTTGCGCCCTCGACGCTGCTGAGCTCGCAGTGATGCGCGACCGCCGCCGGCTCCTGCTCCTCGTCCTGGTGACCTTCGCCGCGGCGATCGCTGGCGTTGTCATTGGCCGCGTCTATGTGGTTCCAGTGCGCCCGGTCGAAAATGAGCTGCACGAGCTGCTCCATCGCGATCTGAAGCTGAATTCAGCGCAACACAGCCGACTCGAGACAATCGAGAAGAACTACGCGATCCGGCGTCAAGCGCTGGAGGCCGAATTGCGCGCCGACAATGCGCGTCTCGCGGAAGCGATCGAAGCGGAGCATGGCTATGGCCCGCAAGTCGCAACTGCGGTGGATCGCTCGCACCAGGCCATGGGCGCGCTGCAGAAAGAAACACTTGAGCATATCTTCGCGATGCGGGCCGTGCTGCGCCCGGATCAGACGGACAAATTCGACGACGCCGTGGTGAAAGCGCTGACGGCCAAATCCGAATGACCGCGTGCCTCCCCGACTGCTCGGACGGGGAGCTCGCGGCTCTGGCGCTTGGAGGCCGGCAAGCGGCCTATGGCGAGCTGGTCCGCCGGCATCAAGGTTGGGTTCACCGGCTCGTGCGCAGCCATGTCGGATCTATGGATGAGGCATTGGATGTCACCCAGGCGAGCTTCGTCGCGGCCTTTGCCGCACTCAACCGCTATGACGTAACCCGACCCTTCCAGGTCTGGATGTCCCGGATTGTCATCAACAAATGCCATGACTGGCGGCGTCGGCGAGCGGTTCGAAATTTCTTTGCCCTAGCCCTACCGCTCGGCGAGGCGGACGGCGTCGCCGACGACGCACCGCTGCCCGATCAGGCGATCGGGGCCGAACAGCAGCTCGCGCAAGCAATGAAAGCGATTGCTGCCCTGCCGTCTTCCCTCAAGGACACGCTTATTTTGCGTACGATCGACGAGAAATCGGAAGCTGAAACCGCCGAAATTCTCGGGATCAGCCAGAAGGCGGTCGAAACGCGCCTCTATCGAGCTAGGGCACGCCTTTCGGAAATATTAAAGAAAGTTTGAGGGGGATGAGGCCATGCTGCGTATTCCCAATAGGTACGCCCTCTTTCTTAAAGCTGAGACAACCGAATGATTTCTGCTCTCGACCGCCGCCAGTTCCTCCGCGGCGCGGCCCTCGCCGGCGGCGGCGCAGCATTGTCAGCCTGGCTGCCGGCCTGGGCGCAGACGATCTCGCCGGGGATGCGACCGACGCTGCCGACCGTGTCGGGCGAAGACATTACGCTCACCATCGCCCGGCAGTCGATGACCATCGACGGGCGCAAGTTCCGGGCAATCGGCCTCAACGGCACGGTCCCCGCCCCGCTGATCCGGCTGCGCGAGGGCCAGCGCGTGCGGCTCAACGTCATCAATCAGCTGGAGGAGGACAGCTCGATCCACTGGCACGGGCTGATCCTGCCGGCCAATATGGACGGTGTGCCGGGCGTGTCTTTTCCGGGCATCAAGCCGGGCTCGAACTACCTCTACCAGTTCTCCGTCGTGCAAAGCGGCACCTACTGGTACCACAGCCATTCAGGCCTGCAGGAACAGGAAGGCCATTACGGCCCGATCATCATCGATCCCGCCGGTGCCGATCCGGTCGCCTATGACCGCGAGCATGTCATCGTGCTCGCCGATCACAGCGCGCTCTCGCCGCAGGCGATCTTCCGGCGCCTCAAGGTCAACCCCGGCCATTTCAATTTCCAGCGCCAGACCCTGGCCGGGCTCCTGTCGGGCAAGGATCAGCCGCTCAAGGACCGGCTCGACTGGGGCCAGATGCGGATGGACCCGGCCGACATCTCCGATGTGACCGGATCCACCTACACCTATCTCGTCAACGGCCATGGTCCGATGGACAACTGGACCGCGCTCTTCACCCCGGGCGAACGGGTGCGGCTGCGGGTCATCAATGCGTCGGCGATGACCACCTTCAACGTCCGCATCCCCGGCCTGCCGCTGACCATCGTCCAGGCCGACGGGCAGAATGTGGTGCCGGTCACCGTCGACGAGTTCCAGATTGGTGTTGCCGAGACCTACGACGTCGTTGTCAGCCCAGGCGATGACAAGGCCTACACCCTTGTCGGCGAGGCGATCGACCGCTCGGGCATGGCGCGTGCCACGCTCGCGCCGCGCGCCGGCATGGCCGGCGAGGTTCCCCCCTTACGCAAACGGCCGCTCGCCGACATGAAGGACATGGGCATGGACATGTCCTCGATGCCGGGCATGGAAGGCATGGACATGTCGGGCGGCGCTATGCGGGGCGTCGATCCGACGGCCGAGAAGAACGCGTCCGCGCGCCTCGCGACCGGCGCGGCGGCAGCGATGGCGACCATGGACAATAGCGCCATGGCAGGCATGGATCATTCGGGGATGGATCATTCCGCGATGAGCGGGATGGACCACGGCGCGATGGGCGCCGATGGCCAGATGGCGGGCATGGACCATGGCGGGCACGCGATGGGGTCGATGAAGATGCGAGACTTCTCGAACGCGCCGCAGGTGAAGCGCGACCCGAGCGTCCAGACCATCTCGCCGATGCCCGTCGACCGCACCGGCGAGCCCGGCCAGGGCCTCGCCGACGTCGGCCACAAGGTGCTTGTCTACAGGGACCTGATGGCGCTCGATCGCAATCCGGACGTGCGCGCGCCGAGCCGCAGCATCGACATTCACCTCACCGGCAACATGGAGCGGTTCATGTGGTCGTTCGACGGCGAAAAAATGTCGGACCATCACGAGCCGATCCCCTTCATCGAAGGCGAGCGGGTGCGCGTCAATCTCATCAACGACACGATGATGGGGCATCCGATCCATATTCACGGGCATTTTTTCGAGCTGGTGACGGGGCATGGCGATCATGCGCCACGCAAGCATACGGTAATCGTCCAGCCCGGCGGCAAGGTGACCTGGGACTTCACCGCCGACGCGGTCGGCGACTGGGCCTTCCACTGTCATCTCCTCTACCACATGCATGCCGGGATGATGCGGGTCGTGAGCGTCCGTCCGAAGGGAGACGCGTAATGACCCGCATCCTCACGCCGCTGGTGAGCGCGATCGCCCTTTTCGCTGCCGCGCCCGCCTTTGCCCAGGATCATTCAATGCACGGCATGCCCGGCATGGCGCCGCCGGGCGAGGTGCCGCCGGCGCAGGAGAAGAAGAAGGACAAGGCCGCCGCCAGGCCGCGCGCTCAGACACCAGCGCCAGACGCCACCTCGGCGATGGACCATTCGCAGCACCAGGCCAGTCCTGCGCCGCAGGGAGATGCGGCCGGTCAGCCGCAACCCGCGTCTCCCGCGATGCCGGACATGCCGGGCATGGACCACTCCCAGCATCAGGACGGCGCGATGCCGGACATGCCCGGGATGGACCATTCGCAGCATGGCCAGACCGCCATGCCCGGCATGCAAATGACCGGCACGGCGCTTCCGGCCGGCAATGCGCCCCCGCCGCCTCCCCCCAGCGACCACTTCGCCGATCGTGATTTTCCCGGCGCCGAGATGGCGCGCTCACGCGACATCATGATGAAGGACAGCGGCGGCAACAATTTCGGGCAGGTGCTGCTCAACCTGTTCGAGTATCAAGCGCATAGCGGTCGCGATGGCTATCGCTGGGATGGCGAAGGCTTTTACGGCGGCGATATCAACCGGCTCTGGCTCAAGAGCGAGGGCGAAGGCGAGTTCGGCCGCGGCATCGACAGCGCGGAGGTGCAGGTGCTCTATAGCCGGGCCATCGACCCCTATTTCAATCTTCAGGGCGGTATCCGCCAGGACTTCGGCCGCGGGCCCGACCGCACTTACGCGACGGTCGGCGTCGAGGGCCTGGCTCCCGGCATGTTCGAAGTCGAAGGCGCGCTGTTCCTCTCGACCAAGGGCGATGTTCTGGGCCGGGTCGAGGGCTATTACGACCAGCGCATTACCCAGCGCCTGATCTTGCAGCCGCGCGCCGAGGTCAATTTCGCCGCGCAGGATATTCCGGAGAACGACATCGGTTCGGGGCTGGTCAACATAGAGCTCGGCGCGCGCCTGCGCTATGAGTTCAGCCGCCAGTTCGCACCCTATATCGGCGTCTCTTATCTGCGCAAAGCCGGCGACACGGCGCGGCTGTCGAGGCTTGCCGGCGAGGACGTCCATGCGACCAGCTTCGTCGCCGGCGTTCGCTTCTGGTTTTAGCATCAGGACGGCTGATGGCGGGGGCGAACAGGAGAGCGGGGCGTTACACTCATACCAAGGTCGGCCGGCGCCGAGCGAAGGAGATACGCCATGGACCATTCGTCCCACATGAACACCCGGAAGATGGGCGCCTATTGGAGCCTTGCCGTTCAGACCGTCATCAGCGGCGTCATCATGTATCTGGTGATGTTCGTCATGATCGACGGGCTCGACAGCTTCTACAACAACCTCAACATGCTCTACATGACGCTGATGATGGTCGCGCCGATGGTGGTGCTGATGATCGTCGCCATGCGGCACATGTTCGCGTCGAAAGCCGCCAACATCGCGCTGATCGCCGCGTCGCTGGTCGCCTTCTTCGGCAGCTTTGCGCTCATCCGCACCCAGACCACGATCGGCGACACGGCCTTTCTGCGCTCGATGATCCCGCATCATTCCGGGGCGATCCTGATGTGCCAGGAAGCAAAGCTCAGCGATCCGGAAGTCATCCGGCTTTGCGAAGCGATCAAGCGCTCGCAGCGGCAGGAAATCGACGAGATGAAGGCCATACTCGCGCGGCGCTGAGTGGCACGGTCGGGCTACGCCCGGATCCGTGCGCCCGGCCAGGCATGTGAGCCGGGACGATGGTCGACACGAGGCGCGGGCCGGACGAGATTGCCAGCGACGTAGCGCGGCTTGCGCCGCTGTTCCTGCGACAGGCTGGCGGCCACGTCCTGACGCTGCTCGATCCTGCCGGGATCGTGCTGAGCTATAATGAAGAAGGCGAGCGTGCCGAATGCTGGCCCCTCGATCGCGTCTTGGGACAGCCCCATGACCTGTTCTACCCGCCCGACGAGATTGCGGCCGGCCGCCCGTGCGCAGACCTGGCGGCCGCCCTTCACGAAGGCACGCTGGAGCGCGAAGCGTGGCGGGTCTGCGAGAACGGCGCGGAATATCTCGCGCGCCTGACGATCAGCGCCCTGTTCGAAGGCGACGCACATCGAGGCTTTGCCTGCATCAGTCGCGATGTCACCGACGAGGCGGCGGTCCGGGCGTCAATCGAGACCCGCGAGCAGCATCTCCAGTCGATCCTGGCGACCGTCCCCGATGCGATGATCATCATCGACGAGACCGGCGCCATCACGTCGTTCAGCGCGGCCGCCCAACGCCTGTTCGGCTATTCGGAAACCGAGCTCGTCGGCCGCAACGTCTCCTGCCTGATGCCCCAGCCCGATCGCGACCGGCACGACGAATATATCGCGCATTATCTCCAGACCGGCGAGCGCCGGATCATCGGCCTCGGCCGCGTCGTGGTCGGCCAGCGCCGCGACGGCTCGACCTTCCCGATGCAGCTGTCGGTTGGCGAGGCCGGTGAAGACGGGCAGCGGTTGTTCACCGGCTTCATCCGGGATCTCACCGCCAAGGAGCAGGATGAGCTCAGGCTCAAGGAACTGCAGGCAGAGCTGGTCCATGTCTCCCGGCTGAGCGCGATGGGCACGATGGCCTCGACCCTCGCGCATGAGCTCAACCAGCCGCTTGCCGCGGTCGCGCTCTATCTCGAGACGATCCGCGACATGCTCGACGAGCGGGACGACGAACCCTTCGTGTCGCTACGGTCGTTGATGGATGATGCGGCACAGGAAACGCTGCGGGCCGGCCATATCGTCCGGCGCCTGCGCGATTTCGTCGCCCGCGGCGAGGTCGACAAGAGCCTCCACGAGCTGCCGCGGGTCATCGCCGAGGCGAGCCAGCTCGCGCTGGTCGACGCCCGCGAGCGCGGCATCCGCAGCTTCTTTGCAGTCGATCCCGCCGCGACGCCGGTCCTCGTCGACAGGGTGCAGATCCAGCAGGTGCTGGTCAACCTGATGCGCAATGCCATCGAGGCGATGGCGGAGTGTCCGGTTCGCGACCTCAAGGTGGCGACCAGGTTGCGCCCTGACGGGCTGATCGAGGTGACCGTGGCGGATACCGGCCCCGGCATCGCCGACGAGGTCCGGGAGCAGCTCTTCACGGCGTTCAAGTCGACAAAGGCCGACGGCATGGGCCTCGGCCTTTCGATCTGCCGGACCATCATCGAAGCGCATGGGGGCCGTATCTGGATGGAGCGCCCCGACCGCGGCGGCGCGCGCTTTCATTTTACCTTGATCCATGCGCGGGCGGAGGAGGAACATGGGGGATAGACGCGTCATCCATCTGGTCGACGACGAGGAGAGCATCCGCAAGGCGGCGAGCTTTGCGCTCAAGACCGCGGGCTACGACGTCGTGACCTATGCCTCGGGCGTGGAGTTTCTCAAGGAGGCGAAGTCGGCGGCCGTCGGCTGCGTCATCCTCGACGTGCGCATGCCCAAGATGGACGGTCTCGAGGTTCAGGCCGCCATGGCAGCACGCGGGGTCAATATGCCGGTCATCGTCCTGACCGGCCATGGCGACGTGTCGGTTGCGGTGCAGGCCATGAAAGGCGGCGCGGTCGACTTTCTCGAGAAGCCCTTCGAGAAAGCCGCCCTGCTCGGCGCCGTCAGCCGCGCGTTCGCGCGTCTCGACGATGTCGACTTTCGCACTCTGGAAACCTCTGAAGCCGGCGTGCGGGTCGCTGCACTGACGCCCCGGGAGCGTGAAGTGCTGGAAGGGCTGGCGAACGGCCTGCCCAATAAGACGATCGCCTATGACCTGGGCTGTTCATCGCGAACGGTCGAGGTCCATCGCGCGAGCCTGATGGCCAAGCTCGAGGTCCGCAATTTGTCCGAAGCCCTGCGGATCGCCTTTGCCGCGGGCATGGGCCGCAAGCCGAAGTGACTGCGACCTCTACGTAGCGACGGGACGAGGCGCGATATGCGATCGATGGTGCAATCGTCACACGGGTGTCCGCTTCTCGCAATGCCATCGGTCCGTTCCACTCAGCATGATGGCAGATACACCATCCTCGTCTCCGACGACGATCCCGGCGTGCGGCGTGGCCTCCAGCTGCTGCTGAGATCGCGCGGCTATGCCGTGTGGGGATATACGACCGGCCACGCGCTGTTGGCCGACCCCCGCGCGAAGGAGGCAGACTGCGTCATCCTCGACTATCGCATGCCCGACATCGACGGATTCGCGATGCTGCGTCACCTTCGCGAGATCGGATGGTCGGGACGCGCCATCATGATCTCAGGCTTTCACGACACGCTGCTGGCCTGGCGGGCCGCCGAGGCGGGCTTCGATCACGTTCTCGCAAAGCCTTTGATCGGCAGGGCTTTGCTCGATGCGTTGGACCGGCACCGCGCCGAGGTTCTGCGAAAGCATTGAGTTATGGCGGCCGGCCCCCGGCAGCCTCAGCCCGGCGCGATGTGGAAAGCCGATCTGCGCCGTCAAAGCCAGTGGCTACGTTTGAACCGGATGTAGAGCCCAATGCAGACCGCAGCGATGACGCCGAGGATGACGAAATATCCCCATTGCGTCTTCAGTTCGGGCATATTCTCGAAATTCATGCCGTAGATTCCGGCAATCGCGGTAGGCACCGCGAGGATCGCAGCCCGGGCGGCAAGCTAACGGGTGATCGCACCTTGGCGCTGCTGTTCGAGCAGGTGACTCGCCTCGAACACCGAGATCAGGATGTCGCGGATGCCGGTGATGGCGCTCTCAACCCTGAGCATGTGATCGTCGAGCTTCGAAATCTGGTGGCCGTTGTCGGCACCTTCCATGGCAAGCGGGTGAAGGCCGTAATTCCCGGCGATGTCGGCAAGTTCTGTTTCGCTGGGCTGGGACATTTTGATCCACACGAAGTCATCCTTGCCGACGTGCTCGCACGCCGGATCGATCAGGGTCGCCGGCCGTAGCCGTTTGCCATTGTGACAAAGAACGGCGGCGGCGACCGGAAGCCGTGTGCCTCGCCTATTGAGACGCGCGCACAAACACTCGTCATTCTTCAAGCCCAATCGCAGGAAGAAGAAGGCGGCGCGCAGCAATTCGAGCGAGAGCTTATAGAAAATGCGGCGGAGCGTTGGGTTTCGCAGAAGGCCGCTCCCGTTCATGACGCGCGTGGCTGGGCGGCGCGCTGCCACATCAAGGGCACGCAGACTGCGAAGGTCTGCGCACCCTTGATTGGCGACCGCGAGGGTTTTCCTCTCTTGCGATGGTACCAAGCGATTGCCCGTGTGGCGCCTCTGCAATCGTGTCGGATGACTATACCTAAGTATCGGATAACGGCGCTGACGACAGGGTTGCCGGGCCCCGGTGAGGCGCGTCGCACCGCGCGAAGACGAAAGCTGGAAGACGGAAAAGCTCAACTGTCGAAAGCGACCGAGCGCGCGAGCGCTTCCTGGGACTGCAGAAAGGCGAGCCGCGATTGCAGCGCCGCCTGGACAACGCCGAAAGCGTCACCCCCCAGAGTCACGCGCAGCGGCGGATGGTCGCTGGTTGCGACATCAACGATCGCTTGCGCGATCTTTTGCGGGTCGAGCGTGTAGAGCTCGTTTCCGGCGGTCTCGAACATCTTGCGGATATGGCCGGCGGGCGTATCGCGATACGCGGCGATCTCGCTGGCGAATTGCAGATTGTGGCTGAAGCTGGTGCGCGCCCCGCCCGGCTCGATCAGTGTCACGAACAGGTTGAAGGGTTCAAGCTCCTGGTGGAGGCATTCGCTGAAGCCCTCCAGGCCCCATTTGGCCACATGATAGAGACTGCTCGTCGGAAGCGAGCCCTGACCACTAGCGCTGGAGATCTGGATGATCCGGCCGCTCCCGCGCAGCCGCATGGCGGGGACAAAGGCGCGGGTGATGTGGATGGGCGCCATGAGATTGAGCGCGATCTGGCCTTCGACCTCGGCGTCCGACATCTCTTCGGTGGCGCCGATCACGCCGCCGCCGGCGTTGTTGACCAGAATATCGACGGGTCGACGCGCCTGCGCCCGGGCCACGACCGCAGCAATATCGTCCTTGACCGTGACGTCGAGCGCTTCGACGCGCAGCTGGCTCGGATATTTCGCCGCGAGATCATCGAGGCTTTCGGGCTTGCGGGCCGTCGCGGTAAGGTCGTCGCCAGCGGCCAGGATCAGTTCGGCCAGATGGCGGCCGATGCCGCTGGACGCGCCCGTGAGAAACCAGTGATTGGACATATGTTATTCCATATATTACCAACTGGTAGGTAACTTGAAACCTGGAATGCGTCAATGCTTGGAGGTGTGATGAAGCAACGAACCCGGCGGAATGCCGCACAGAGCCGCGAGACGCTCCTGGCTGCAGCGACCGAGGAGTTCGCGTCCCATGGGCTGGCGGGCGCGCGGATCGACCGGATTGCGCAGGCGGCGGGTATCAGCAAGCCGATGCTCTACACCTATTTCGGGGACAAGGAGGCGCTCTTCGATGCCGCGCTGACGCAGGAAGTGATGGACGCGGCGCAGGCCGATCGCTTCGATCCCAATGATCTTGAGGGTTATGCGGGGCGCACCTATGACTTGCTGGTCGAACGCCCGCGCCTGTGGAGGCTGCTGACCTGGCATCATTTGGAGCGTGGCCAGGATGTTCTGATGCTCCCGGCCGGCGAGGTCCTTCTCGGGGAGAAGCTGGACGGGATCGCAGCGGCGCAGGCCGAGGGGCGGATCGTCGCCGACTTCACGCCCCTGGATGTCGTCCGGCTTGTCGCCGCCCTCACCCAGCTCTGGTGCATGACCGGAGCTGCACGCGACGCTGCCGAGCACGCGGCGCGCCGGGCGACGATCATGCGGGCGGTGGGGCGACTGCTGCGCGTGTGATCGTGCGAGGCGCGAGCTGCACGCCCGCGCGCCGACCGGGACACAGCAAGCATTTTTCGCAACCTGCCGTACTGCCCAGCGGCAAAATCAGGGCGGCTCAAGCACAAGCCGGCCCGTCGGCTCCGCGGATGCGATCGACGTTCGAGGACTGCGCCGCCACTGCCGAACCGGATTGGATCATCGCCAAGTGACCCAGTGGCTGCGCGACGATCTCAGGTCGCCGGACTCGTCGCACGACGTTTCGTCAGGAGTCGTTTCATCTGCCTCAAAAGGCGAACCTGCGGCTCAATCCGGAAGAAGGCGCGACACATCCAGGAAACGAGGATCAAATGCGGTCCGCATCGGTATTACTTTCCCTGGCGCGTGCAAGCTCAGCAAAGGACTAATGTTCCCGGAGCATCTCTAGCGCTATACCTAGGTATATCACGCCGACACCAATAACATGTGATCATGCCGCTTCGCATTCTTGCCGGCCAAATGTCCCGATCATCAAATCGAAGCGTGCGAGGCTGTATTACCATATGATATTCTATCTCCTATCTCAGCAGCTTTGCAAATGAGCGCTCGCAAAAATATCTCTTCAGTCATGAGGGTTCGACGTCTGGCGTGCGTATTATAGCTATATCTATATCTAAATTTCACGAGAATAAGGTATTGGAAAAACAGGAAAAATACTGTTGACCTGTATATACAACTGATGTTGTCTGTGGCTGTTCTAAAACGTCAGGGGGATTGCACATGACCATCAGGATGGCCCTGCTCGGCAGCGCCGCCATCGTCGCGGGCTACGCCGCGCCGGCTCTCGCTCAGGCCGATCCGACACCGCAGCCAAAAGCACAAGTCCTGGGGGATGACAGCGACATCGTCGTTACCGGCTCACGAATCCGTCGGCAGGATCTGGCCGGGGTTGGACCGGCCACCGTGGTCACCGCCGAGCAGATCCAAAATACCGGCATCGTCAATATCGAAACCGCCTTGCAGCGTTTGCCGGCCAATGCCGGCTTCGCGGGCAACCAGACATCGGCCTACTGGACCAACAACGGTTATGGCACTGCTCAGGTCAATCTGCGCGGCCTCGGCATCAAGCGCACACTCGTGCTCCTCAACGGCCGACGCCTCGTCGCGGGCGGCACCGGCGCCAATTCCTCACCCGATCTCAACATGATCCCGGTCGTGGCGCTGGCACGCACCGATGTCCTCAAGGATGGCGCGTCCGCTATCTACGGGGCCGATGCCATGGCCGGCGTGGTCAACCTTGTCACGCGCACCGATTATGAAGGCCTGGGTCTCAGCGTCCGACAAGGCATTACCGAGCGCGGCGACGGCTCCGATCTCACCGCGGACCTACTTTGGGGCATTCGCAACGATCGTGGCGGGTTCATGGCAGCAGTCACCTACCAGAAGACCAGCGCCGTCAACATGGCCTCGCGTGCGCCCTGCTCGCTCGCTGAAACGACGCCGGGCTCGCTGAGCTGCGTCAACAGCGCCTCGACGATCGGCGGACGCGCGGTGCTGCCCAACGGCCAACAGATCAACTTCAACCAGGTACCCGGAGGGAACGGGAACTTCTACGAGCCTTACAGTCCCGCCAAGCACAACTTCAACTCGAACCCGTTTCTCAATGCGGTCAGCCCAGTCGAGCGCGTCAGCACGGCCTTCTTCGCGGACTATGCGCTGACCGACGGTATCCAGGCGTTCGGCGAGTTCCTCTATACGTTCCGCAAGTCGAATCAGATCGCGACACCCGGCACGCTGCGCAATCTCTCGATACCAGCCAGCAATCCGACCAATCCGACCGGCCAGAACCTGGTCCTGGCCCAGCGCCGCCTCGCCGAACCCGGCGCGCGCCACTTCTTCCAGGAGACCGATACCTGGCAAGGCACCTTCGGGCTGCGCGGCAAGCTGGCGAACGACTGGGCCTGGGAAGTCGCGGGCAGCTTCGGGCGTAACACGGCCGTCGACGGCTCGACCAACATCGCCAATCTCGAGCGCGTCGCGAACACGCTCGACAGGAGCAAATGCTCCAGCACGGCGGGCGCGGCCATCCCCTGCGGTGACTATCTTGGGTTCGGAGACCTGACACCTCAGGTTCTGGATTATATTCTGTTCACCTCGCGCGATCGCGGAGGCAACGAACTCGGCACGGTCACGGCTGACCTCAACGGCGATCTCTTCTCCCTTCCAGCCGGCGCGGTGTCCTTCGCCACCGGCGTGGTCTATCGGCGCGAAAAAGGCTGGCGCGATCCCGACCCGTTGACGGTGCTCGGCGTGGCGAACGTCAATCAGCAGGATCCTATTTCGGGCTCGAGCACCGCCAAGGAAGCCTATCTCGAGCTATCGGTGCCGGTGCTTGCCAACACAGCTTTCGCCAAGGCGCTCACGCTCGATGGCGCAGTCCGCTACTCAGACTATAATCTCTTCGGGAGCGACTGGAATTACAAGCTCAGTGCCGACTGGGTAGTCAATGACAGCATCCGTCTGCGCGGCACTTATGGGACGGGCTTTCGCATTCCCAACGTGCCGGAGCTTTTCGGCGGCGTCTCGGAAGGCAATCTGACCACGACCGATCCCTGCTCGCGCTACACCTCCAGCGGCAACGTGACCTTGATCGCCAATTGTCAGGCGTCCGGTGTGCCGGCCAACTATACGCAGCTCGGCACCACGATCCTCACCACAGTGGGCGGTAACCAGAGCCTTCGGCCCGAAAGCTCCACGACCTGGACCGTTGGTACGGTGATATCGCCGCGCGGCATCATCCCAGGGTTGTCGCTGACGGCAGACTGGTTCGACATCAAGATCAAGGACGCGATCCGGGCCATTCCCGGCTCGACCAAGCTCGCAGTCTGCTATGCGAGCCAGAACCTGTCGCACCCGTTCTGCAGCGACTTTACGCGCAGCGCGCTGACCGGCGAGGTCACTTACCTCTCCGCCCAGCCCATCAACACCGGCCGCGAGGAGATGAATGGTCTCGATCTGGGTCTGGTGTACAGTGGTGCGGTGGGCGAGGTGAAGATCTCCTTGGATCTCAACATGACCTATCTCAACAAATATGTCGTAAACCCCTTCCCCGGCGGCGCGCCGATCTATTTCGACGGGTTTATCGGGGGCGGCAATGGCGGCTATCCGAAATGGCGTGGTTATGGCGTGCTGACGGCGGAGAAGGACGGCATCAGCGCGACCTGGTCGACACAATGGATCGGCAAGGCTACCGACTTCAACGCATCGGCCGGCGACATCGGCTACCGCACGCCGAACGTCTTCTACCACAATCTTCAGCTTGCCTTCGCGATCGACGAGAAGACACGTTTCCAGATCGGGGCCGACAATCTGTTCGACCGCAAGGCGCCCTATATCCAGAGCTTCACCGATGCCAACACCGACACGATGACCTATGATCTGCTCGGACGGCGCTTCTACGCCGGCTTCCGAACCGCGTTCTGAAGGGCAGCACATGGCAATTCGCTGGCCTTTGGTCATCCGCCGGACGCACAAGTGGCTGGCCCTGATCGTCGGCGTCCAGGTTCTGCTCTGGACGCTGACCGGCTTCTATATGGTGGCCGTCCATATCGACATCATCCATGGCGACGATCTGGTCCGCCCACCGGTCGTCGCCCCCATCGACCTTGCGAGCTTCGTCCCGCCGGTGCGGATTGTTCAATCGGCTCCCGACGCGTCCGAGATCCGCCTGCAACGGTTCATGGATCAGCCCGTCTGGCGCGCGCAAACCCCGGGTGGTCCAAGACTCTTCGATGCAGGTTCGGGACAGCCCATCCCCGATTTGAGCGAGGCACAAATCCGCGCCGCCGCTCGGCGCATCTACAGCGGCACCGGGGACATCGTCGCAGCCCGGCTGCTGACGACGGCGCCACTGGAAATGCAGGCGCGCAAGCCTCCCTATTGGCAGGTCGAATTCGATGCCTGGAACCGGCCAACCCTGTATCTCTCTCCGCAGACCGGTGAGCTGATCTCGCGCCGCCATGCGCTGTGGCGCGTGTTCGATTTCGCGTGGATGCTGCACATCATGGACTATGACGATCGCTCCGACGTCAACAATCCGCTGCTGCGCGTGGCGACCTGGAGTGCCCTTGCCATGGCGCTGGCCGGGGCTTGGCTGCTGCTTTGGTCGTTCCCGCGGCGCAGGAAGAAGAAGGCATGAAGAAAATCCGGTTCACCCCGCTCTTTTTTCGGCGCATCCACAAATGGGTCGGCCTGATCCTGGGCGTGCAGTTTCTCCTTTGGGCTCTGAGCGGCTCGATGATGGCCTTGCTCGATCAGGAGAAGGTCGGCGGACACAGTGCGCAGGCCAGCCATCAGCACGCCCTACCTGCCGGTGACTATATTGCGCCGGCAAAGCTCGCTCTTGATGGTCCCGTGCTCGGCATCGCCTTGCGGTCCCTTGCCACACGCCCCGTCTACGAGCTTCGATCCACCACGGGCACGCGGCTAATCGACGCGACGAGCGGCGCCCCGGTTCGGGTCGACGAGCAGGTCGCGCGCGACGTCGCGACGATGGTGAATGAAGCACCGATCCGCAAGGCAACGTTGCTCGCCGAACCGAATGTGGAAGCGCGCGAGCACGAAGGCACCATGTGGCGACTGGATTTCGCGGACGCAGAGAACAGCAGCGCCTACATCTCCGCCGACACCGGCCGATTCCTGGTCATGCGCGGCGACACATGGCGCACCTGGGATTTCTTCTGGATGCTCCACAACATGGACTATGTGAACCGCACCAGCTTCAATCACCCGCTGATCGTCTTCGTTGCGTTCGGTACTTTGTGGCTGTCGGGGACGGGCTTCTACCTGCTGTTTAAGAGCTTCAGTCGCGCCGACGTGCGATGGTTGCGGCGCAGGCGCAAATCGGCCGTCAAGTTGGGCGCGGGCTGATCGCTAGGTCCCAACAGAAAAAGCCGCCGATAGCTCGAACCGATTGCCCGGGTGCGTGAGCCAAGCGTGCGATACGAGACGTCCGCGACTCCAGGTTCTGCGCGTCATCATTAGCACTGGTTCTCCTTCAGCGAGGCCCAGCATTGTTCGCATGGCTGTATCCGGCATCGCCGCGCACACCCGGTGCTCTACTCGCTCGAGCGGGGCAACACGTGTCAGATATTCATTCGGCGTCGAGGCGCTGAAATCCCTCTCTCCGTAGCGTGGCGCAGCAGATGCCAGTACAAAGCGCTCCTCGACCTGAATTGGGAATTCGGTCTCGTGATGGACGATAAGCGAATGGAAGAGGCGCGTGCCCAAGCCGACTTCCAGCAGAGCTGCCCTTTCCGCATCAGCCCGTATCTCGATATTATAAATGACGCGCGCGCGATAGGCGTGGCCCCTGCCGCGCACCTCCTCCGCGATGTTGCGGATCTCGATCAGCTGCCCGATCGGCCGGGGCTCGGCGACAAAGCTGCCCCGCCCCGCCCGCCGTACCACGACACCGGCCGATTGCAGTTCCCGCAACGCCCGGTTTGCGGTCATGCGCGAGACTTTGAACGTCTCGACGAGCTCGGCCTCTGACGGCGTCTGGTCGCCGGGCTTCAGGCGACCTTCCCGGATGTCCTCGAAAATGCTGTCTTTGATCGCCACATAGCGAGGTTGCTTCTCCGCACCGGCAGCGTCGACCGCGGGTTCGCCCACAGAAGCAGCTTTCGTCCGGGGAGCGGATGCGCGGCTATGGGGGCGAGCGGGAGCATGCATCAAATGACTATACAGGTGGGGGCGAGCAAGTCCCAGTCATTCAAACAGGAAATCACCAGCGAGAGCCGAGGCGTGCGTGATCAATGCCGCGCGAAGACCTTCTGGCCCGAACTGCCGAACGACACCACCGCATAGGGTTGGCGGGCGGCGCCTGCCACTTCCATGCCCTCCGAGCCGATCGGCATCCCCGCCACCGCAATGCCTCTGACGCCTACGGGACGGGTTGCCAGCAGGCGCTTGATATCGGCGACCGGGACATGGCCCTCGATCAGATAGCCATCAACCATCGCGCTGTGGCAGGATGCCAGCGTGCCCGGCATGCCGGCCCTCCGCTGAAGCGCCCCGCGCGACGCATCGTCGCGCATGATGACCGTGCGGCCCAGCTTCGCGCGAAGCGCCTGGGCCCACTTCTCACAGCATCCACAACCCGGGTCCCGGTGGACGACGACATCATTCGCCGCAAGCGCTGCGCCGGGCAGGGCGAGGAACAGCAAGGCGGCAGAAAGACGGGTCTTCATGAACGGCTCCCGGAAGCATGCGATAGGGTTCCTAATGATCTATACGCATTGATGCCCCCTACCCCTCATCACGCTGAAGATTTCACGATGGCGCGCGGCCTCCAGGCGAGCGGCAAGGACACAAGCAGCGCCAGCGACAGACCACCAATCCCCCACAAGACTAAGTGCTGCGCCCCGGGAGCGACGACGGCGATCGCCAGCGGCGCGAGCGCCTGCCCGATGCTGGCGGCGGAATGCTGGAGACCGAGCTTCAGACCTGAAGGGGCTGCCGCACCGCTGATCCAGAAGCTGGTGACCAATCGAAGGGTTGCCGAGCTCCAGCCGGCAGCAACGATGATCCCACTGAGTTCGGCCATGCTCGCGGCGACAGGGAACAGGAAGAGCGCCGCAGCCAGCAGGCCGAGCGTCAGCCCCGCAAGCCGCCTCGGCATGGTCACCAGCCAATCGAGCCTCGCATGGAAGATCTGTGCTGCCAGCATGCCCAATCCGCAGAGACTGAGCATCCAGGCGATCTCTTCGCGGCTCAGCGAAATGACGCTCCGCGTCACCAGGAGATTGACATGCATCGCCGCCAGCCCGCCGCCCGCGACGATCGTGACGAAAAGCAGGATCAGCGTCGCGCCGAGCGTCGGCGCGGGCAGGTCTCCGCCATCGATGCAAGGTGCACACCAGCGCGGCAGACGCACGGCGCAAAGCGCCGCCCCGACGGCACCGATGCCGAAAGCGAGGATCATGAGGGGAGCGCGGGGCAGGATCGCGGCCGAGACCTCCGCCACCAGCGGACCGGCGAGATCGCCCAGAAACAAGAAGGCGGTCAGCCAGGTGAAGCGCCGCGCCTGGTCCGCGCGCTCGTTTGCGGCAAAGCTCGCGCAGAGCAAGCCCAACGGTATGATGGCGGCCGACGCCATCCCCGCCACCAGGCGCAATGCATAAAGCTCAGGCAGCCCGACGAGGCCGATCGGCGCGGTCACCAGGGCGAGGATGACCAGCGCTGCGCGCAACATCGCCCGATAGTCGACCCGGTCCGCGATCCAGCCCCAGAGCGGCGCCGCCAGCAAGGCTGCCAGGGGATGGACCGCGGTCAGGCTCGCGACATGAAAATCATGAGCGCTTGACGATAGCGCGCCACGAGCCGGGTCGACCAGTGCCGGAAGGAAGGCGAGAATGGCCGTCTGTCCCGCCGACGCCGCAGCCGCCGCGAGCAACAAGACGAAAAAGGAGGCCGGCCAGCGACCGTTGGCTTGCGATCCAGCCTTGTCACGCGGCGCGTTCGCGGTCGATCCCTCGAGTGGCCATCCGCGGATCACCACCAGGCGCGCAAGCCGATCACTAGCCTGTGTTCGGAAGGCCCTTCCCTGCGCAGGCGACGGAAATCGGCCGTGCCGTCAAATGCGCGCTCCCAGACGAAGCCGATATAGGGCGCGAACTTGCGCGACACCTCGTAGCGCAACCGTCCGCTCAGCTCGACATTGCTGAAGCCGCTGCCGAGCTGCCGATCGCTCGACCGCTTCGAATAGATATTGGTTTCCACCTGCGGCGTAAGGATCAACCGATTGGTGAACAGGACCTCATAGGAGGCCTTGGCGCGCGCCGCGAGACGCCCATCGGTTCCTACATAGCCGGTGAGCTGGACGTCGAACCAATAGGGCGCCAGTCCCTCGACGCCGGCGGCGAGCCAGGTGGTCGCACCCTTGCCGAGATCCTGCCTGACCCCGAGCAGCGTGCCCCAGAACGGGTTCTTGCTGTGCCACCACAGCGCCTCGACGCTGCTCTCCGGATCGAGACGTTGGTCGCGGGAGTTCTTGAGCCCCTGGCTGCGCAGCCAGAGCTTGTCATTGTCCTGACCCTTGGTGACGAGCACGGTCCAGCCCACGCCCTGACCCTCGTTGCCGCTGGTGAACTCGAGCTCATCCACAAGTATCTTGGGGATCGAGAGCTTGTCGGCCATCTCATAGCCCGGCAGCGTCGAGTTGCGATAGCCGTCGGCATAATCGTCCGAGTTGCGCGCGTCCGGCGGGGCCTTGCCACCCTGCATCGAGCCCATGTCCATCGTGGCGCCGTTACCGGACGCCTTCGTGTCGGTCATATCCATGCCCGGCATGTCCATGCCCGCATGCTCCTGAGAGCCTTGCGCGGAAGGTGAGTTTGGATCGGGAGTGGCCGTTTGGGCAGGGGTGGCGGCGGGCGACGGGGGCAAGGCATCCTGCGCGAGGGCGGGAGCCGTGATCGCCGGCGCCAGGAAGAGGGCAACGCCAAGAGCAATGCCGCGCGAGGGGATAATCCGGATCATGCGACCACCACCTCCCGGAACATGCCGGCCGCCATGTGATAGAGCAGATGGCAGTGGAAGGCCCATCGGCCCATGGCGTCGGCGGTGACGCGGAAGCTCACCCGCTGGGCGGGCTGGACCACGACCGTATGCTTGCGGACCTGGAAGGCGCCGTCCGGGCCTTCGACATCGCTCCACATGCCGTGCAGATGCATCGGATGCGCCATCATCGTGTCGTTGACGAAGGTGACGCGCAGCCGCTCGTTCGGCTTGAAATGCAGCGGCCGGGAATCGTTGAGCTTGATGCCGTCGAGCGACCAGATGAACCGTTCCATATTGCCCGTCAGATGCAGCTCGATGTCGCGCTCGGGCTCGCGCGGGTCGGGATCGCCGCCCGGCGTGCGCAGATCGGCCAGCGTCAGCACGCGCCAGCCGCGCCCGCGCAGCCCGGCGCCGGGATCGTCCAGATTGGTGCGGGGATAGTCGACGCGCATGTCGGTATTGGCGCCATATTCGGTGCGGGCGTGCTGTGCCCTGGCCGGCATCTCGGTCATGCCGTGCCCGGCATGCGCGTCGCCTCCCATTGCGCCCATCGTCGCCATCGCGCCCATCATGTCGACCGGCTCGAGCCAGGTCCGGGCATCGAGCGGCGGCACGGCTGCCGCCATGCCCGGAGCCGGTGCGATCGTGCCGCGGGCATAGCCGCTCCGATCGATCGCCTGCGCGAAGATGGTGCGGGCGCCGCCCTCGGGCATGGTGAACTCGACGTCATAGGTCTCGCCCGGGCCGATCCGGAATTCCTCGACCGTGACCGGCTCGACCGGCTGCCCGTCGGCCGATACGACCGTCAGCTCGACCCCCGGGATCCGCACGTCGAAGAACGTCGCCGTCCCCGCGCCGACGAAGCGCAGGCGCACGCGTTCGCCGGGCGCGGCGATACCGGTCCAGTTGCCGGCGGGCGGCGCGCCGTTCATCAGATAGGTGTAGGTCGCGGCAGAGACATCGCTGTAGTCGGTCGGGTTCATCCGCGAGCTGTTCCACATCCGCCGCCGCTCGAGCGCCTTCCCAAGGCCCATGGCGCCGACATCCTTGAGGAAGTCGCCGGCTGTCGGCTGCGCAAAATTATAGTAGCTGCTCTGCTTCTTGAGATTGAGGAAGATCTGCAGCGGCGGCTCGTCCGACCAGTCGCTGAGCACGATGCAATAGTCGCGATCGGGCGCCCGCGCCGCCGGCGCCTGTTTCGGCTCCACGATGATCGCTCCATAGAGTCCCGTCTGCTCGGCGAGCGTGTGAGCGTGATACCAGTAGGTTCCGCTCTGGCGGACCTCGAAGCGATAGGTGAAGGTCTCGCCCGGCGCGATGCCGGCAAAGCTGATGCCGGGCACGCCGTCCATCTCCGCCGGCACGATGATGCCGTGCCAATGGATGCTCGACATCTCCTTGAGGCCGTTGCGCACACGGAGCGTGACCGTGTCGCCTTCGCGCAGGCGCAGGACCGGCGCGGGCACGCTGCCGTTCACGGCGGTCGCGATACGGCGTTTGCCGGTGAAGTTGACTGGCAGCTCGGCGATCTCGAGGTCGAACTCGGTCCCGCTAAGCTCGGCGGGCGAGACTGGGGCGGATCGCGCGAGAAGCGCCGGGGCGAAGCCGGCAACCGCGCCGCCGATCGCCAGCCCCTGGACGAAACGGCGCCGTGCGATCGGCCGGATATGTAAGGGAGACATGAACTGTACTTTCGCGAAGTCGGGTTCAGGCGAGGTCGAGGACGATCCGGCCCTCGATGTCGCCATGGTGCATGCGGGAGAAGACGTCGTTGATGTTCTCCAGCTTGTCTGCATGGACCGTGGCCTTGACCTTGCCGTCGCCGGCGAACGCCAGTGCCTCGAGCAGATCGAGCCGCGTGCCGACGATCGAGCCTCGCACGGTAATGCCGTTCAGCACGGTGTCGAAGATCGACAGCGGGAAGTCGCCCGGCGGCAGACCATTGAGCGCGACCGTGCCGCCGCGCCGGACCATGCCGAGCGCCTGCTGGAACGCCTTGGGCGAAACGGCGGTGACGAGCGCTCCGTGCGCGCCGCCTATCGCCTTCTTGAGCGCTGCCGAAGGGTCCTCGCTGTGCGCGTTGACCGTCAGTGTGGCGCCAAGGCGTGTAGCGAGGTCGAGCTTGCTATCGTCGATGTCGACCGCGGCCACATTGAGACCCATGGCACGGGCATATTGCACCGCCATGTGGCCGAGCCCGCCGATCCCTGAGACGACCACCCACTCGCCGGGTCGGGCCTCGGTGGCCTTCAATCCCTTGTAGACGGTGACGCCCGCGCAGAGGATCGGCGCAATGTCGAGGAAGTCGACATTGTCGGGAAGGTGACCAACATAGTTGGGATCGGCGAGGACATATTCGGCAAAGCTGCCATTGACCGAATAGCCGGTGTTCTGCTGTTCGTGGCAAAGCGTCTCCCAGCCACCCAGGCAATGCACGCAATGCCCGCAGGCGGTGTAGAGCCAGGGCACGCCGACCCGGTCGCCTTCCTTCACATGGGTGACGCCCGCACCGACGGCGGCGACATGCCCGACGCCTTCATGGCCAGGAATGAAGGGCGGGTTGGGTTTGACCGGCCAGTCCCCTTCTGCCGCGTGCAGGTCGGTATGGCACACGCCGGTTGCCGCAATCTTGACCAGGATCTGCCCGGGGCCGACCGTCGGGATCGGCGCGTCCTCGATGACCAGGGGCTTGCCGAATTCGCGGACGACCGCCGCCTTCATGGTTTTCGCCATGTCCGTTTCTCCTTTTGAGCGAGGGGTCAGAACAGGCCGAGCGCGTGCTCGTCATAGGAGACGAGCAGGTTCTTGGTCTGCTGATAATGGTCGAGCATCATCCGGTGATTTTCACGCCCGAAGCCCGACGCCTTGTATCCGCCGAAGGCGGCATGGGCGGGGTACTGGTGATAGCAGTTGGTCCAGACCCGCCCGGCCTCGATCGCGCGGCCCAGACGGTAGGCGGTGTTGCCGCTCCGGGTCCAGACGCCCGCGCCAAGACCGTAGGCGGTGTCGTTGGCAAGTGCGATCGCCTCCTCGACCGTCTTGAAGGTGGTGACCGCCAGGACGGGACCGAAGATCTCCTCCTGGAAGATGCGCATGTGGTTCTGACCCACGAACACGGTCGGCTGTACGAAATAGCCCTGGTCGAGCGCACCGCCCGGCAGCGCCTTGGCGCCACCGACCAGACACTGCGCGCCCTCGGCCTTGCCGATATCGATATAGCCCAGGATCTTGTGGAGCTGGTCCTCCGACGCCTGCGCGCCGACCTGGACCGAGGGGTCGAGCGGATCGCCCTGGCGGATCGCGGCGACGCGCGCCACGGCGCGCTCGATGAAGCGATCGAAGATCGACTCATGGATCAGCGCGCGCGACGGGCAGGTGCAGACCTCGCCCTTGTTGAACGCGAACAGCGTGAAGCCTTCGAGCGCCTTGTCGAAGAAGGCATCGTCCTCGTCGAGCACGTCCGCCATGAAGATGTTGGGCGACTTGCCGCCAAGCTCCATCGTCTGGGGGATCAGATGGTCGGCGGCCGCATGCATGATCTGCTTGCCGGTGACGGTCTCGCCGGTGAACGAGACCTTGGCGATGCGCGGATTGGCGGCGATCGCCTGGCCGACGGTCCGTCCCGGGCCGGTGACGACATTGAGCACGCCGGGCGGCAGGATGTCGGCGGTGAGCTCGGCGAACATCAGCAAGGTGAGCGGCGTCTGGGATGCGGGCTTGATGACGGTGCAGTTGCCCGCCGCCAGCGCCGGGGCGATCTTCCACGCCGCCATCAGCAGCGGGAAGTTCCACGGGATGATCTGGCCGACGACGCCAAGCGGCTCGCGAAAATGATAGGCGATGGTGTCGGCATCGATCGTCGAGATCCCGCCTTCCTCGGCCCGGATGCAGCCGGCGAAATAGCGGAAATGGTCGATCGCGAGCGGAACGTCGGCAGCGCGCGTCTCGCGGATCGGCTTGCCGTTGTCGATCGTCTCGGCAAGCGCCAGCAACTCCATATTATCCTCGAGCCGGTCGGCGACGCGATTGAGAATCCTGGCGCGGTCGGCGGGCGAGATCCTTGCCCATTGATCCTTGGCGGCGTGCGCCGCATCGAGCGCGCGCTCGACATCTTCCGGCGTCGACAGCGCAAACTCGGCGATCTGGGCGCCATTGATCGGGCTCGTGTCCGCGAAATACTCGCCGCTCGCTGGAGCGCTCCATCGACCACCGATGAAATTATCATAGCGGTGTCGGAAGGACGCCGCAGCATTGATGGTCCCGATCGCCTTCTCGAACATCGCCTGTCTCCATCTTTACCGATGCCTGATGAAGTAGGCCTTCTGATGAGACGGCCTATAAGTAAGTTCCGCAGACAAAAATCAGGCAGAGTTTTTACGAAGCGCCAGGCTGGACACGCAAAAGAAGCCGATGATTTTCTCATCAGCTCATAGATTATCTCGTCGCCTAAGCAGGCAATGGCTCTCGCCATTCAATCGCGGCGCAGAGGTCACTGAAGTTGATCCGGCCATGCTTGGTCGGACCTCTTAATCGTAAGCGCGGACCCGCAGCTCGGTGCCAACTCCTGGAGCTTTACGCATCGCGGGCTCCTCTCTCTCGCGGTGGACGCCTGCTTCTCGTTATGAAATCCTAGAAACTTGGAACACCTCTTGAAGAACAGGCCCGCCGCGGGGGCAGCGGCGGGCCCTCAGCCCCAGGGGTCTGTTCTCGGGGCTGGAAACCTCACATGTCGCTCATCGGCTTGTCGGCCATAGGCGTGGCCGGTTTCTTCTTGGCGGCCGGCTTTGCCTTTTTCATCGGCATCTTGCAGCAACCGCTCTTGGGCTTGCCAGCCTTGCTCGAACCGCTCCCCTGCGACGAGCCACCAGACATTCCGGCCATGCCCGCAGCGCCCTGCTGGCCTTGCGGCTTCTGCATGCCGGCTTGGTGATCCTGCATCATTTGGTCGTGCATCTGCTGCCCTCCATGATCCATCCCCTGCTGATGGGCATGGGCGGTGGATGGCTTCGGCTGCGCAGGGGCGTGCTGGGGCGCGGCGGGTGCCGATTGCGCCAGACCCGCGCCAGCGAAGTTCAGGGTCGCCAGGCAGCCGATCGCGCCGACTAGAAGTTTCGTCTTTCGCATTGTGGTTCTCCGCATGATGAGTCCTTGCCCGATCGCCGTTTGCGACCGCGACCATACCGACCCCTCATGCGGGCTTGGCCCTTTGGTCTGAATACGTAAGTTACGAATCCGCACTGGATCAGGACTGGCAGGCCCGCGATCTTGCGGGCGAAACCATGGTCCAAGGGTCCAGCGGATTCATGACTGCATCGCATTAAAGCTCGTGCAGACCTTTATTCTGAAACGCAATTGGCCCGCCGGGGAAACGGCGGACCAACGTTGCGGCCCGGTCAAACGATACCAACGCCTTGTATGGTGAGGCTTTGATCAACCGACCTCTGATGGGCTTTTGGTTCAGCACCCCCCGCCCGACCGATGCGACATGTCAGAAGCCCCCTCCTGGCTCCCCGATTCCCGCATGGCCATCCGGTGGCCTCGCATCATCTCACCGTGCATCTGGTCCTTGCCGTGCCGCATGCCCTCCATATGGGCCGTGCCGGACTGAGCCGGCGCAGGCTTGGCCTTGAGCGTCTCCTCGAGATCCGGCATGTCCGACGGCATGCCATCGGCGAGAACAGGCCCGGCACCGAGGGCAAGGAGGCCGAGGGCTGCGAGCGAAGTGATAACTACCGTTTTCTTGCGCACTATCGATTCCTTCAAGTCTGGTTTCCGTTCGACCGGCTTCAGATCCGGTCGTTTCTCGCTCCTCCGGGAGCTTGCCCTTGAGATGGTATCGGTCCTGACCCGGCAGTATACGTAATATGCGAAGCGGGTGGTCAGCCGGTCATGTCCGCCATCATTCGGCAGCTCGCCGCGCATTTCTTGCAGGTGGCCGAGCAACGCGCGATCCGCTGGTCCTCGCTATGACGCCCGCATTCCTCGGCGCAGCGCTCGCAAGCATCGGCGCAGGCGCGGCACAGGATGCGGTGCAGAGCCGATTCCCGCAGCATCGAGTTGGCTGTCGCCTGGCACAGTTCCGCACAGTCGTTCAGCATGGCGATCAACGACGCGCTCGCCAGCGCGCTGCTTTGCTTCGTCAGCCAGGCGGCGGTTTCGAGGCACATGCGGTGTGAAGCCAGGCAATCGTCGATGCAGTCCGTCATCGACATCGCCATCCCTTCCATTCGATGCTGCTGCCCCGCCGCCGGCGCAGCCAGCGTTCCGGCGGCGGCAAGGCCGGCGCCCGCCATCAGCAATTCGCGTCTCTCGATCATCATGCACCCTCCATCGGCTATCCCTTGCGCGGTGTGCCGCATCCGGCGGCCTCAGCCGTCGCCGGCGACCCATCCGACGCCGCACGCGCCTTCTCCCGCGCCATCCGGGTTTCCTCCCAGGGCCAGTGACCGTTGATCTCGACCCCGAGCGAGATGCTCAGGAAGGTCCGCACCAGCACAAGCCCGGCCAGCACGATGAGATCGTCGAGCGTCGGGTTGATCACCAGCGACTTGACGATGTCGCCGGCGACCAGAAATTCCAGGCCGAGCAGGATGCTGCGGCCGAGCGCCGAGCGGAACGTGCTATAGGCCTCGGTTCGGTCGCCCGCCCTCGCCCGCCGCGCAAACAGAAAGGTTGCGAGCCCCGCGCCGACCAGGATGGTCAGCGTGCCCGCCAGTTCCAGGCCGATCACGGCGAGCCGGAAGAAGGCGCTCAGCCAGTCGGCCTCAATGGTGATCATACCAGCCTCGCTTGCGGATATTGTTGAAGCTGTCGGTGGCGTGACAGGCATAGCATTGGTCGACGCGCGCCTTCGATCCGGCTGCGCGCTGCGAGACCATGCTGAAATGCTCCATGAAGTGACTGGGCGGCGCCTTATGGCACTCGGCGCACTGCGTCGAATTGACCGATGGATGGCGGTAATTGGCGATCTTCCAGCTGTCGGTCTTGTGGCAGCTCGCGCAGTCGGTGCCGAACAGGCCCTGGTGCGGATCGCGGAACGCATGGCAGCTCGCGCAATTGAGCGCGGTCTCGGGGGTCAGGCTTCGAATGTTTGTCGACATGCCCGCCAAAGGCTGCCGCCACTTCGCCATGTCGAGCAACGCGGCGTGATCCATGCGGATGATGCCGCGCTCTCCCTCATGTTCGACGTGGCAGGAGGTGCACTGCGTCGCTTTCGCGTGGAACTGCGTCGACTGCTTCGTCCCGAAATCGGTGCCCGCATGGCAGGTGAGACAGGTCCGGGTTTCGACGCCCTTGCCCGGCGTGTGGCAGGCCGTGCATTGGCCGGCAAAGGACTGGTGCGCGCTCGAGAGCGGGCCGGGCGAGACGAGCTGCGCCACCAGGCCGGCATCCCTCGGCGCGTCCGATCGCATCCGGATCGCGACCGCGGCGACCATCACCAGCAGGGCTGCGATGAAGACGGCGTAGGAAAGACGCTGCCAGCTCATAGCCAGCGCAGCCCGTAATAGATCGCCGCGCCGACGTGGAGCGCGAGCAGCGCGAAGATGAGACAGCCCAGCAGGATGTGCAGGAACCGCCACCGCGCGAACAGGGTGTTGGTTGCCTCTTCGGCACGGATCGCGAATTCGGTATCGGCCAGCGCTGCGGCGATCCCCGCCTTGTCCTGGGGGCGCTGGCCCGCGGACGCATCCCCGGCGACGAACAGATAGCGCTTCCAGCCCGACAGCGGCGGGGCTGCGGTATCGGCCTGCGTCGGCGCCGCCGGCTCCTCGAGGAAGGCGGCGCGAAGCGAGGCCAGTTCTGACCTGCGTCCGCGCAGCGCCCGACCAAGCTGGGCAAGCAGGTAGCGGCCGATGAAGCCGGTGATGACCGTCATCAGCAGGAGGACGGTCAGAAGCAGGCCGACCGGGCTTTCGAGCTTGTGCGCGGCGTGGACCAGACCCAGGATCGGCGCCAGCACGCCGGCATAGATGTGGATGGCGAGCAGGGTTGGCTTGCTGACGACCCGGGAGAGCGCCTTGTCGACCCAGGCGATGTGCTTGGCCGCGACATAAGGAAGCGTCAGCAGCATCAGCACGAGCGCTGCGATCCCGATGATCCCGCCGGCCAGGCTACCCGGAAAGCGGGGCGACACATGCACGAGATAGCCGAACGGGAACAGCAGCAGGAACGCGACCAGCAGGCCCACGGCAATGTCGCTGCGTTCGCGCATCAGGCTTCGACCACGAGCGGCGTGCCCGTCCCCTTCGCCTGGCACGCGAGCACATAGCCTTGCGCCTTGTCGGCGGGCGCAAGGCCGGATTCGACCTCCATCGTCACTTCGCCCTGCAGCAGCTTGACCACGCAGGCGCCGCATGTGCCCGCACGGCATGCATAGGGGATCTCGACGCCCGCGCCCTCGGCCGCCTCCAGCACGGTCTCGTCCGCGGGCAAGGCCGCCGACACCCCCGACACGGAGAAGGTCACCGTGCTCGGCGCCACCTCGGCGCTCGGGGCCGGCTTATCCGCTGGCGGGGGCGCGGGCTTGACCTCGAGATCCTCGTGGTCGGCCGGCAGCGAGGCCGGACCGAACGCCTCGGTGTGCAGCTGCGCGTCGGGGACGCCGAGTTCCGCCAGCACGCCGCGCATCGCGCCCATCATCGCCGGCGGGCCGCACATATGGATGCGCCGGCTCGCGATCTCCGGCACCGCGGCCAGGATCATCTCGCGCGTGATCGGCCCTTCGGGGCCCATCCAGACGGTGCCGGGCGCGCGCTGCATCGCGGCGACGACATGGAGGTTGGGAAAACGGCGTTCGAGCCGCTCGAGCTCGTCGCGGAACACGAATTCCTCGGTCGACCGTGCGCCGTAGAAGAAGAAGATATCACCCTTCCACGCGGTGTCGGTGAGATAGCGCAGCACCGACATCATCGGGGTGATGCCGACCCCGCCCGCGATCAGCACGATGCTCTGGGCATCCGTTCCCGTGAAGGTGAAGGCGCCGAACGGTCCGCTGACCTTCAGCAGATCGTCGGCGACGACCTTGTCGTGCAGGTATCGCGAGACCACGCCCTGCTCCTCGCGCTTGACCGTCAGTTCGACATAGGCCCGCTGGGTCGGCGAAGAGGCGATCGTGTAGGAACGGCGCGCGGTCTTGCCCGCTTCGGGCTCTACCTCGACCTGCAGGAACTGGCCCGGCAGGAAGTCGAACGGCAGCCGGTCGGCGGTCGGGTCCGCGAGCCGGAAGGTCAGCACGCTCGGCGTCTCTCGCACGATCTGGACCACGCGCAGCTGCCCCGCCCAGCTTTTGGGCTTGCGCAGCGACGCCCCAGCGGGTGCGGCCGCATTGCTCGGCGCGAGCCCGGCGCTGTCGGCAACGGGTGCAGGCGCGGGCGCAACCCTGGTAGCGGGAGGGGCAGCCTTCGGCTCCGGCTTTGCTGGAACCTTGGCGGTGGCGACACCGCCGGCGATCGCCCCGATCCGCCGCAGGCGGAAGATCTGCAGCGCGATAAGCGTGGCGCTCACCAGCCCCAGGAACAGCATGAGAAGGAGGTGCGAGGGCGAGATGCCGAACCAGTGATCGGCATGGCCGGGCGCGGCCTGGTCGATGTCGAGCTGATCGCGCAGCCAGGCAAGCCCGACCTCCCGGGGCGGCTGCAAGCCCCCGATCGCGCCCTGCGCGGCGGTGCCGGAGCGGAACAGGTCGGTTCCCTCGCGCAGGCGCCGCGCCGCATCGAGCCGGGCCGAGACCGTGGTCGCACGCGCGCCGTCGGCCGAGGCGGCGTTGATCATCGCCAGACCCGTGCTTACCCGTTCGCCGGCCTGCGCAGCGACCCGCTGCCTTGCCGCTTCGTCAAGCGCGGGAAAGGCGAGCAGCTGCGAGATGAAGCCGGTCCGGCGCGATTCGTGGCCGTGCTCATTCTCCCCTTCCCCATTGATCATGCGATCCATCATGGGGTTCATCATCTTCGCCATGTCCGACGACCCCGGCTCTGCCGGTGCGGACATGCCCCCGCCGGCCGGCATGCCTGCGCCATGATGCGCGGCATGATCCTCGCCCTCCTGCGCGCCCGCGCTCGCGGACAGGCTGAGAGCGATTGCGCAGCCGAGGCTCAAGCGTCGAAGGCTGATCCGCCTGGACATCCTCATCCCCTTAGTGTGCGAGCCTACATATCCTTCATCGGCATCGCCGCATTGCCCGGCGCGGGATCGGGTGCCGGCGCGGTCTGGTTGCCGGCCCCGGCGCGCATCGCGTCATGGTCCATCGCCTGACGGTGATGCCGCTCCATCTCGGCCTGGTTGCTCATCGCGTCCATCGGCGCCGCGTCTGCAGCGTTGCCGCTGTCGGTCAGGACCGGGGTGGCGGCGACGCTGTTCGCCGCGGGCGGCACCGTCTGGTCGGCCTGGCGGTCGCAGCCCGAAAGCGCGAGCGCCAGCAACAGGCTTCCGCCGACAAGTGGAAGGGCTTTCTTCGCATGGTCGATCATGGCTTTGCTCCTTGGCTTGAAAACTGTGTCCGGGCGCCATCCCTGGCGTCCGGACCGGCTCATTGCGCGCTGCGCAGAATCCGGAGACACCGGTCGTGCGAGAGGTTCATCGGGTTGCGCCCCTGCCCCTTCATCTCGCCATGATCATGCGGCGTCTGGAGACCCATATTGCCCTCCATCGCCCGGCAACTCTCGACCTGCGCCGAGGTCGGCCGCGTGGTCACACAGGCGCCTAGAAGCAGCGCCGGCGTGAGGACGGCGATCAAACGCATTTTCTTCATGACAAAACCCCTTTCGCTCGTGGTGATCGTTCGTCCTGCGCTGCCTGATGTTTCTTGTTATGCTGCTGGTCTTTCCGCCGCGCCGTCAGGAAGGCGACGATCGGGCAATCGGAGACCGGCACTTCGCCCGGGCATTCGTCGGCGAGCATCCGCAGCATGTCGCGGATATCCGACAGGCGCTCGAGCCGGGCTTCGGCGTCCGCGATCTTGGCAAGCGTGATATCGAGCACGGCCTGGGCATGCGCGGTGTCCGACGCCCTGAGTGCCAGCAGCTGCCGGGCCTGTTCGAGTGTGAAACCAAGCTCCTGCGCCGAGCGGATGAAATTGACGCGCTCGAGGTCGGTCGCGTCGTAGAGCCTGTAGCCCGCTGCCGTGCGCGCGGGCTCGCGCAGCAGGCCCATCCGCTCATAATAGCGGATCGTATCCCGCCCCACGCCTGCGGCCGCGGCCAGTTCGCCGATCTTGAAATTGCCCATGTCATCCGCTCGATCATGCCGGTTGGACCATGGTCCAGGGTCAAGCGGTTTCGCTTTGACCCCGAACGGTCTCCTCGTCGCCGGCGGCCCGCTGCCCCGACGCGTCGCAGGGCAGCCCGTGCCGCCGGGCCACCGGCTTGTCAGTTCTTGCGAAGCTCGACGATGTCGTGCCTGGCAGGCGTGCCGTCGGCGACGGACACGTGCGCGAAGTGATCGTCAAAGATATGGTCGATCGTCACATGGCCGACGAGCTGGCGGTGATAGGTCGGCGCCACGCCCTTGGACGGACCCGGATGGGTCACGACGCGATAGACCTCGAGCTTCTGGCCGACCTCGGCGCCATCGGCCTTGCCGATGCAGACGACCGTGCCGTTGCTGCCCGTGTCGACGATCGAGCCGCGCATGAACAGGCTGTGCCCGATGCCCTGGGCCATAGCGGGGACGGCAGCAAGCATCGAAATGCCGGCAAGCGCGACCATGAGAGTTTTCCTGACCATATTCACCTCCTTGGATGGTAAGCCACCGCCCGGACTTTGCCGAGGGGAAGAGCGTCTCTTCAGGCTTGGGACTACGGTCCCGGGTCCAGCCTCGATATACGTAGAGGCCGCAGCCGATCTTCTTCCCCGGGCCGGATCTTTATTGACGCGGAGTTGACGGAATCAGCCGTCAGCACTTCAAAATCCGCGCGGCGCGAGACTTTGGTTGGCTGCGCCCGCGAAACCCGCTAGATATCGAGGCCCGTGAAACGCCTGCTCGCCCTCCTGCTCGTCATCGGAGCGCTGTCCGGTCTCTTCGGAGCCCAGATGGCGGCCGCGCACAGCGTGCCGCAGGCGGCAGGCGCGCCGCTGGCCAAGGGCATGGATGCGGACTGCATGGCGATGATGGCCAAGCAGCAGCCTGCGCCCAGCGAAAAGCCCTGCAAGGGCCTGACGCTCGATTGCATCGCCGCGATGGGGTGCGTGATCCCGCTGGTCGCAGCGGACCTGGCAGGCGGCGTTGCGCCTGCGCGTCTCTACGACGCGCCCAGCTTCTGGACGACCGACACGATATTGACCGGCAAGGCGGTTGCGCCCGAGCCGGATCCTCCCACCAGCCTTGCCTGATTGAACGAGCACGGGCTGCGCGCATCGATCGATGCGTGCGCGCCCGGTTTCCTTCTTTTCAGTCAAAGGTTTTCGTGATGATCAAACTGCTTCCGGCCGCCCTTGTGGCGGCCCTCAGTCTCGCCGCGCCTGCGCTTGCAACCGACGCGAGCCGCACGCCGCAAGGCCATTGGGAATGGCGGTCGGCGCCGCAATATGGTCCGCGGGCGACTGGCCCTGCGCGTGTCCGCATATGGGTGCCCGACAGCCGGGACATGGCCAGCTGCGATTGCGCGATGATGCAGGCAAGCGCCGCCGACTGCATGCGCGGCGCAGTCAGGTCGGACAAGGGCTAAACCCGCTCCGGAGCGGCGCGTCACATCTTGGCGCGCCGCCTCTGTCATGAGGGGATGATATCCATGATCATGATGCCGAGGCGCGCTGTGCGACGCCTGTTGCTCTCTATCGGTGCGACGCTTGCGAGCGCCTGGGCCGTGCCGGTGTCGGCCGGCCCGCTCACCTACGAGCAGGCAGTGAGGCTCGCTGCCGCCAACGCGCCAAGCCTCAAGGCGCGCGCGGCGGCGACAGCCGGCGCCCGCTCTTCGGCGGTCGCGGCCGATCGCCTGCCCGATCCGACGCTCGACCTGGGCCTGCAGAACTTCCCGGTGAGCGGCCCCAATGCCGGCAGCTTCACGCGCGACGATTTCACTATGGCGACGATCGGGTTCAGCCAGACCTTCCCCAATCTCGCCAAGCGCCATGCACGCGCCGCGCGCGCCGCGGCCGATATCGGTATCGCCGAGGCGGGCGAGCTGGTCGAAGGCCGCAACGTGCGGCTCGAGACCGCCCTCGCCTGGGTCGATCTCTATTATGGAGAACGCCGGCTCCGGCAGCTCGACCTGCTCGATGCCAGCCTCGACGACCTGCAGAAGACCGTGACCGCACGCCTGGCGTCGGGCAGCGCGCGCCCGAGCCAGGCGCTCGAGCCCGACCAGCTCCGCGCCGCCATCGCCGATCGCCGCGCCGAGATGGCTGCGGTGGTGGCGCAGGCGCGGGCCCGGCTCGCGCGCTATACCGGCGACCCCGACCCGCAGGCGACGGGCGACCCGCCGATGCTCGATGTCGATCCGATCCGGCTGCGGGCCGGGATCGATGCGCTTCCCGCCCTGCGCGCGCAGGACGCGCGGATCGCAGTCGCCGAAGCGGACGTGCGTCTCGCGCGCGCCGACAAGCGCCCCGACTGGAAGGTCGGCGTCACCTATGGCCGGCGCGATCCCATGTACGGCGACATGGCCTCGGTCGGCGTGTCGATCGACCTGCCGCTGTTCGCCGGCAAGCGCCAGAACCCCAGGATCGCTGCAAGCGAGAGCCTTGCGCAAGGGGGTCGGTTCGACCGCGAGGCGATCCGCCGCGAGCTGGTGGCGCAGCTCGACGCCGATCTCGCAGACCATGCCATGCATCTCTCCCGGTTGCGCAATGCCCGCGAGACGCTGGTGCCACTCGCCAGGCACCGCGCCGAGCTCGACCGCGACAGCTATGGCGCCGGCAAGCTCGACCTTGGCGCCGCGCTGCTCACGACGCTCGGGCTCGCGGAGGCCGAGGTCGAGGCGCTCAACCGCGAAGCCGACGTCGCGCGCGACGCGGTCCGCATCACTATCACCTATGGGGAGGAGCGGCCATGACGCTCGATAAATCCGCGCTGCGCTGGGGCGCATCGATCCTGGCTGTCGCGCTGCTGGCCGGCGGCACAGGCTATTGGGCTGGCCATCGCCAGGCACCGCAATCGGAGGCGACCACGCCCGCCGGGGCAGGCAAAGTCCTTTACTGGTACGATCCGATGTTCCCCAACCAGAAGTTCGACAAGCCCGGCAAGTCGCCCTTCATGGATATGCAGCTCGTGCCGCGATACGCGGACGGAGGAAGCGCCGGCGCGGCCCCCACGGTCGCCGTCGATCCCGCCGCGCGGCAGAGCCTGGGATTGCGGGTCGTCGCGGCGAAGATGGGCAGCCTTGCCTCGGCCCTCGAGGTCACCGGCACGATCGACTTCAACCAGCGCGACGTCGCCGTCATCCAGGCGCGTTCGGGCGGGTTCGTGAGCCGCGTCTATGCGCGAGCGCCCGGGGACGTGGTCCGCGCCGGCGCGCCGATCGCGGACCTGCTCCTGCCCGAATGGGGCGGCGCGCAGACCGAATATCTGAGCGTCAGGCGGCTCGGCAAGCCCGACCTCACCGCGGCCGCGCGCCAGCGACTGCGGCTGATGGGCATGTCCGACGGCCTCATCGCCAGCGTCGAGCGGAGCGGACGCCCGAACGGCGTGGTGACGATCACGACGCCGATCTCGGGCACGATCCAGACGCTCGACGCCCGTGCCGGCGTGACGCTCGCCATGGGCCAGACGCTCGCCCAGGTAAGCGGGCTCGGCACCGTCTGGCTCAATGCCGCGGTGCCCGAAGCGCGCGCGGGCGATGTCCGGGTCGGCCAGAATGCCAGCACCACGCTGGCGGGCTTCCCCGGCGAGCGCTTCGCCGGCCGGGTGATCGCGATCCTGCCGACCACGCAGGCCGACAGCCGCACGCTCACCGTGCGGATCGAGCTGCCCAACCGGGACGGCCGGTTGCGGCCGGGCATGTTCGCCAGCGTCGCGCTTGGCGGCGATGCCAAGCCGGCGCTGCTGGTGCCGAGCGAAGCGGTGATCCGCACGGGCAGGCGCACGCTCGTCATGCTGGCCGCAGGCGACGGGCGCTATCATCCCGCCGAGGTCCGCATCGGCCGCGAGGCAGGCGGCGAGACCGAGATCCTTGCCGGCCTGTCGCCCGGCGAGAACGTCGTCGTCTCGGGGCAGTTCCTGATCGATTCCGAGGCGAGCCTGTCGGGAATCGAGGCGCGGCCGATCGGCGGCGGTGCGGCATCGGCGACCATCGCCGCGCCAGCGTCGAAAGCCACGCTGTACGAGACGACGGGCAAGATCGAGCGGATCACGGCCAATTCGGTGACGCTCAGCCACGAGCCCGTTCCCGCGCTCGACTGGCCGGCGATGACGATGACCTTCGCGCTCGCCAATCCGGGCATCGCGCGCGGCTTCAAGGCGGGTGACCGGGTCCGGTTCGGGTTCGACCGGCCCCCGGCGGGACCGACGCTGCGGCATATGGCGAAGGTGGCGGGCCAGTGATCGCCCATCTCATCCGCTGGTCGGTGAGGAACCGCTTCTTCGTCGTGCTCGGCATGCTCGCGCTGGTCGGCGCGGGCCTGTGGGCGGTGCGCTCGACCCCGATCGACGCGCTGCCCGATCTTTCCGACGTGCAGGTCGTGATCCGCACTTCCTATCCGGGTCAGGCGCCGCAGATCGTCGAGAACCAGATCACCTATCCGCTCACCACCACCATGCTGTCGGTGCCCGGCGCCAAGACGGTGCGCGGCTATAGCTTCTTCGGCGACAGCTTCGTCTATGTGATCTTCGAGGACGGCACCGATCTCTACTGGGCGCGCAGCCGCGTGCTCGAATATCTCAACCAGGTCCAGGGTCGGTTGCCGGCCAGCGCCCGCAGCGCGCTCGGGCCGGACGCGACCGGGGTCGGCTGGGTCTATGAATATGCGCTGGTCGACCGCACCGGCCGGCACGATCTCTCGCAGCTTCGCGGGTTGCAGGACTGGTTCCTGCGCTACGAGCTGAAGACCGTGACCGGCGTGGCCGAAGTCGCCAGCATCGGCGGCATGGTCAAGCAGTACCAGGTGCTGCTCGATCCGGTGAAGCTCGCGGCCTACGGCGTAACCCACGCCCAGGCAGTGCAGGCGATCAGCCAAGCCAATCAGGAAGCCGGCGGCTCGGTGCTGGAAATGGCCGAGGCCGAATATATGGTCCGCGCCTCGGGCTATCTGAAAACGCTCGACGATTTCCGGGCAATCCCGCTCAAGACTGCGGCGGGCGGCGTGCCCGTCCGGCTCGGCGATGTCGCCACGATCCAGGTCGGCCCCGAGATGCGGCGCGGCATCGCCGAACTGAACGGCGAAGGCGAGGTCGCCGGCGGCGTCGTTATTCTTCGGTCAGGCAAGAACGCCCGTGAGACCATCGCGGCGGTCAAGGACAAGCTCGCCGATCTCAGGAAAAGCCTGCCGCCGGGCGTCGAGGTGGTCACGGTCTATGACCGCTCGCAGCTGATCGATCGCGCGGTCGAGAACCTCACCCGCAAGCTGGTCGAGGAGTTCATCGTCGTCGCATTGGTCTGCGCCCTGTTCCTCTGGCACGTCCGCTCGGCGCTGGTCGCGATCCTGACCTTGCCGCTCGGTGTGCTGGCCGCGTTCGTCGTAATGCGGTTCCAGGGGGTGAACGCCAACATCATGTCGCTGGGCGGCATCGCCATCGCCATCGGCGCGATGGTGGATGCGGCGGTCGTCATGATCGAGAACGCCCACAAGAGGATCGAACGCTGGGAGCAGGATCACCCGGACAGACATCTCGATGGCGAGATGCGCTGGATCGTCGTCACCGAGGCGGCGGCCGAGGTCGGGCCGGCGCTGTTCTTCAGCCTGCTGATCATCACGCTGTCGTTCATTCCGGTCTTCACCCTGGAGGCGCAGGAAGGCCGGCTGTTCGCGCCGCTCGCCTTCACCAAGACCTATGCGATGGGCGCGGCCGCGATCCTGTCGGTGACCCTGGTGCCGATCCTGATGGGCTGGCTGAT
This sequence comes from Sphingobium sp. SA916, assembly GCF_002894065.1. Taxonomy (NCBI): domain Bacteria; kingdom Pseudomonadati; phylum Pseudomonadota; class Alphaproteobacteria; order Sphingomonadales; family Sphingobiaceae; genus Sphingobium; species Sphingobium sp. SA916. Next base: position 124,570 of record NZ_LXYF01000030.1, on the reverse strand, counting down.
CCGGGGCCGCATTCCGGCCGAGCAGGCCAATCCGGTCAATCGCTGGCTCACCAATATCTACCGGCCCGCGATCGACTGGACGATGAAGCGGCCCAAGGCAGTGCTGCTGATCGCGGCTCTGGTGTTCGCCACCACGGCCTGGCCGCTCAGCCGGCTCGGCGGCGAGTTCATGCCCAATCTCGACGAGGGCGACCTGCTCTACATGCCCTCGGCGCTGCCGGGCCTCTCGGCCGCCAAGGCGAGTGAGCTGCTCCAGCAGACCGACCGCCTGATCAAGACCGTGCCCGAAGTCGAAAGCGTGTTCGGCAAGGCCGGCCGCGCCGAGACCGCGACCGATCCCGCGCCGCTCGAAATGTTCGAGACGACGATCCAATTCAAGCCCCGCGACCAGTGGCGGTCGGGCATGACGCCCGAACGCCTTGTCGACGAGCTCGATCGCCGGGTGAAGCTTCCGGGTCTCGCCAATATCTGGGTGCCGCCGATCCGCAACCGCATCGACATGCTCGCGACGGGCATCAAGAGCCCGATCGGGGTCAAGGTGTCGGGCAGTGACCTCGCCGAGCTCGACCGCATCGCGCATGATGTCGAGACCGTGGCCAGGAGCGTGCCCGGCGTCAGCTCGGCGCTCGCCGAGCGGCTGACCGGCGGACGCTATGTCGATGTCGACATAGACCGCGCCGCCGCCGCGCGGTTCGGGCTCAACATCGCCGACGTCCAGGCCATCGTCTCCGGCGCGATCGGCGGCGAGACGATCGGCGAGACGGTCGAGGGCCTCGCCCGCTATCCGATCAGCGTGCGCTATCCGCGCGAATTGCGCGACAGCCTCGAAAGGCTGCGGGCGCTACCGATCCTGACGCCCGCGGGCCAGCAGATCACCTTGGGCACCGTGGCAAACGTCTCGATCGCCGAGGGACCGCCGATGCTCAAGACCGAGAATGCCCGGCCTTCGACCTGGGTCTACGTCGATGTGCGCGGGCGCGATCTTGCCTCGGTGGTCGGCGATCTGCAGCGTGCGGTGGCGAAACAGGTCAGGCTCTCGCCTGGGGTCAGCATCGCTTACTCTGGCCAGTTCGAATATCTCGAGCGCGCGGTCGACCGCTTGAAGCTGGTCGTGCCCGCGACGCTGCTGATCATCTTCGTGCTGCTCTACCTCATCTTCGGCCGCTTCGACGAGGCGGCGCTGATCATGGGGACGCTGCCGTTTGCGCTGACCGGCGGCATCTGGACGCTTTATCTGCTGGGGTTCAACCAGTCGATCGCCACCGGGGTCGGGTTCATCGCGCTCGCCGGCGTCTCCGCCGAGTTCGGGGTGGTGATGCTGATCTATCTCAAGAACGCGCTGGCCGAGCGCGGCGCACATCCGGACGCTGCCGAGGTCGAGGCCGCCGTGCGCGAAGGCGCGCTGCTGCGCGTCCGTCCCAAGGCGATGACGGTGGCGGTGATCCTGGCCGGCCTGCTGCCGATCCTGCTGGGATCAGGCGCGGGTTCGGAGGTCATGAGCCGGATTGCCGCGCCGATGATCGGCGGCATGCTGACCGCGCCCTTGCTCTCAATGTTCGTCCTGCCCGCCGCCTACCTGCTGTTGCGCCGGCCCAAGACCGATCCCATCCCTCAACCCGTTTCATCATGAAGGAGAAGACGATGAACCATGCACGACTGACCATTGCCCTCGGCCTCGCCGCCCTGACTGCCGCGTGCGGCAAGAAGGCGGAGGCCCCCGTTGCGACTGAGACCAACGAGGCGGCGCCCGCCGCGACCATGAGCGGCGACATGGGCAACATGTCGATGGCGCCTGACGCGAACGCCGCGATCAAGGCCAAGGGCCATGGCACCGTCACCGCGATCGACAAGGCGGCAGGCACGATCACGCTCGATCATGGTCCGATCCCGGAGGCCAAGTGGCCCGCGATGACGATGGCGTTCAAGGCCGCGCCGTCGATCACCGATGCGGTCAAGGTCGGCGACAAGGTCGATTTCGACCTCTCGCTCAAGGGCAGCGATGGCGAGGTCACCGCGATCGCAAAGCAGTGATCCGCTAAGTTCGACCGGAAAAAGCTGGTTGCGGCGCCGCTCCCGGGCGGCGACGCCCGTGCCGGCCGTCTGCCTGGCTGTGCGCCCGGTCGACGGTTGCGACCGGCAACGCCCAATGCCAGCGGCGTTTCCCTGCGCGATCACCGACAATTTGAGCACGCTTCGCGGATCGCACATTGAACGTGCAAGCCGCCCTTGCTCGCGATAGCCTGAACGGCAAGGAGCCCAGTTTAGATGACCCAGCCAGTATGACCTTGTTACCCGCGACACATCATGATCTCGTGAGCGAGCTTGTCCGTCGTTGGCGAGACGATCCCGGCGCCACCTATCGCTCCTGGTTTCTGTGGGACGAACGGCTGAAAAACTTCCGCTCCATCCGTCGCGGGCTGCAGCAGGTGGTCGCAGAAATCGAAAGTGGGCGGTTCGGCGTCGCCTATCGCGGCTCGTCACTGGAAACGGTTGTCCACTCGATCGCCGAACAGCGGCAGATCTTCAAGGGCGCCGACCATGCCTGGCTGTGGAAGCCCAAGCTGCGCATTCCAGACATCTACGAAAGCCCGGACAACCAGCGGGCGTTCGGTCGCCTGCTCGACAATTGCTCGTGCTGCGATACCGCCGAGGAGATCATCAGCCACATCCGCAGCATAGACGCGCTCAAGATCAAGGGGCTGGGGCCGGCGGCGGCCAACCTGCTCTATTTCCTTCACCCGACGCTGGTGCCGCCCTTCAATACCGCGATCGTCAAGGGCTACAATGCCGTCACCGGCGCCAAGGTGAAGCTCGGGTCATGGGATCATTTTCTCGCCATGCGCGCCGGCATCCTCGACCTCAACGACCGTTACCGCGAGTTGCTCTCCAACGATCTCGGCGCGATCGGCGGACTGTTGTTCGACATTGGCTCGGGCCGCTATCCCGCGCCACCGCTGGAGGATGACGCAACGGCGGCCGACGACTGGCTCGGCAGATTGGAACATGCCAGAGCGGAGGCAAGCCGGCTCGACAAGACAGCCGCCGCGCAGGGCGAAACCGATCGCACGCACGCCGAAATCCAGGCCTGGCTGCGCGACCTCGGCCATGCCCTCGGTTACGATGTGTGGATCGCCGCCAATGACCGCGGTCGACTTCACGCTGGCTGCCCGCTTGGACAGGGATGCCTCGAGCGCCTTCCAGACGCCATTGCGACCTCTCCCGGAGCGGACTCGATCCGCCTCATCGACGTGTTGTGGCTGGCGAAGGGTGGCGACGGCGTCGCCGCCGCGTTCGAGGTTGAACATTCGACCTCGATCTACTCGGGGATCGTGCGCATGCTCGATCTGGCGCTGTCGGGGAGCGATCTGCACGCTGCCGCCGGGCTATTCCTGGTCGCACCGAATGCGCGCGAGCAGGACGTTCGCGCGCAACTCCGTCGCCCGGCTTTCAGCCGTATTGCCGATCTCGACTTCGCCTATCTGCCCTATGGCGAGCTGGAGAGAAACAGGGACGCGATCGCTCGTTTTGGAACGGGATTGAAGGCCATCAAGGCGATCTCAAGCCCCCTTCCCTGAAAGGGGGCGTTTGCGGGAGGGGGCGGAATCCTACGCCAAGCTCGCCCAGATAGCCGGCGCGAGATCTTACTTGTTGCTGCCTTCTACGGTCGCGCCAGAAAGGCGACGGCTCAGTTCTATCCGGCGATGGCTACGCATTTTGAAGGTGTCTGGCCCAACGCGCCGATACTCAATGAAGCCGAGAGAACGCCAAAATCGCTCTGCCGCTTCATTCGCTTCCAGCACGGCCAACCGAATCTCTGTGGCACCTCTCGCAGCGGCCCAGCTTTCGACCGTCGAGTAAATTGAGCGTCCGACGCCACGACCACGCTGTGCGGCATCTACGATCATGAAGCCGAGATACCATGTGCCATCACGCGGATAATCGCGGAGGATGGCCGCGATTGCATATAGGCCGCCAGGCCCCTTCCATCCCAGGACAGCTTGATTGTGGGCGCTCTTTTCGGGCGGCACATCGGAGAAAAGCTCGCGAGCATCGTCCAGCGTGGGCGCGGCCCCGTCCTGCAACAGGAAATAGTCGCTGCAACGGTTGTACAGGTCTGCAACGTCTGCGGCGTCCGCTTGGGTAAGTTTGATCGGGGCTCCCGTCATCATCATCGCGTTTTGGCAGCAAGCACGCGCTGACCGTAATCCCGGAGTTCCCCGTTGGGACCGACATAGCGGTAGAGAGTGACGCGCTCGATCCCGAGTTCCTTGCAGAGGTCGGAAACGGACGTGTCGCGTTGGGCCATAGCAGCCTGAGCGAGCCGCACCTGGGCCTTGGAGAGGGCGAACTTGCGGCCACCCTTGCGTCCCCGCGCGCGGGCAGCGGCCAGGCCAGCCATGGTGCGCTCGCGGATCATATCCCGCTCAAACTCCGCCAGTGTGGCAAAAATGCCGAACACCATCCGGCCCGATGGCGTCGTGGTGTCGATCTGCGCGCCCTTGCCGGTGAGCACCCGCAGACCGATACCGCGATCCGACAGATTCTGCACCGTGCTGACCAGGTGGGTGAGCGTTCGGCCGAGCCGGTCGAGCTTCCAAACGATGAGGACATCGCCGTCGCGCAACGATTTCAGGCAGGCGGCAAGACCGGGGCGATCATCACGGCTACCGGATGCACGATCATCATAGATATTGCCTGGCTCGACACCGGCAGCGCGAAGGGCATCGTGCTGCAGGTCGAGCGACTGCGAGCCGTCGGCTTTGGACACGCGGGCGTAGCCGATCAGCATGGATCACAAACGAAGGTTTGAGGCGGTGACGAACATGAGCACATAAGATTGGGCTATTGTGTATCTTAACCAGCATCTCAATCAAGCTATCTCAAACCGTAGCTCGGAAAGAATAAGGAGCATGTATGCCGCGTCGCGTGACCCTGACCGATCGACAGCGCGAGGCGCTGCTTCACTTGCCGGTCGATCAAGGTGAGCTGCTGCGGCACTATACCCTCAGCGATGAGGATCTCGGGCATATCCGCCAGCGCCGGCGCGCCCACAATCGTTTTGGCTTCGCGCTGCAACTGTGCGTCCTGCGCTACCCGGGCCGGGTGCTCGCTCCTGGCGAGTTGATCCCGGCGCAGGTATCGGATTTCATCGCGGCCCAGCTCGGCCTGACCAGCGACGATCTACTCCTCTATGCCGCGCGCGAGGAGACCCGGCACGAGCATCTGGCGGACCTTCGCCGAATCTACGGCTATCGCTCCTTTTCGGGGCGGGGCGCACGGGATTTGCGCGAATGGATCGCTCGGGAAGCCGAGGCGGCGACATCGAATGAGGATCTTGCCCGTCGCTTCGTTGCGGAGTGTCGCCGCACCCGCACGATCCTTCCCGGCTCCTCGACGATCGAGCGCCTTTGCGCCGATGCGCTGGTTGAGGCCGAGCGCCGGATCGAGGATCTTATCGCCCATCGCATCACGCCAACCCTGAGCGAGAATTTGGCTCACCTGTTGGAGGATACGGTGGATGGTCGCGTCACGCGCTTCGTATGGCTGCGACAGTTCGAGGTTGGCGCAAATTCAGCAGCCGCTAACCGGCTGATGGATCGACTGGAATATCTTCAAAGGTTCGATCTTCCGGCGGATTTGCTGGACGGCGTGCCGGCGCATCGTGTGACCCGGCTTCGCCGGCAGGGCGAGCGCTATTATGCCGACGGCATGCGTGATCTGCCCGAAGACAGGCGGCTTGCGATCCTCGCTGTCTGCACCCTGGAATGGCGGTCATCGCTGGCCGATGTCATCGTGGAGACCCACGATCGCATCGTAGGCCGTCTCTATCGGGCCTCCGAACGCCTTTGCAACACCAGGATCGCCGACGAAAAGGCGGCCGTTCGGGACACGCTGAAGTCCTTTGCCGAAATCGGTGGTGCTTTGCTTGGAGCGCAGGACGATGGCACGGCCCTGGACGGGATAATCGCCACCGGGCCTGGCTGGGAACGGTTCAGAACCCTTGTCGCCACGGCCTCCGCGCTGACCAACGTGCTCGCGGCCGACCCGCTCAGCCGTGTGCTGGACGGCTATCACCGTTTCCGCCTCTACGCGCCCAGGATGCTGCGCCTGCTCGACATGCAGGCGGCGCCGATCGCCACGCCTCTTCTGGCGGCCGTTGCGATGCTGCGTAACGGGATCAAGGTCGATCCGCCGGTGGATTTTCTACGTCCCAACTCGAAATGGCATCGTCATCTTTGCGCTGAGCCCAGCGGCGACCACCGGCTTTGGGAAATCGCGGTGCTGTTCCACATCCGCGACGCCTTCCGGTCCGGTGACATATGGTTGGCGGGATCGCGCCGCTATGGCGACCTCAAGCAGCTTCTGGTCCCGCCACAGGCGATAGAGCAGACCGCGCGGCTCGCCGTGCCGCTGCGACCCGGCGAATGGCTGGCCGAGCGCAGGGCTCGACTGGATACACGGCTGAAGGAGTTTGGCCGCGCGGCGCGAACCGGCACGATCCCAGGCGGCATCATCGAGAACGGCAAGCTGCACATCGACAAGCTGAGGGCCGACACGCCCGAAGGGGCCGAGGATCTCGTGCTCGATCTCTATCAACAGCTCCCGCCCGCGAGGATCACCGATCTGTTGCTGGAAGTCGATGAGCGAACCGGATTTTCCGAGGCGTTCACGCATCTGCGCACCGGCGCGCCCTGCAGCGACCGGATCGGCCTGATGAACGTGTTGCTGGCGGAAGGCGTCAATCTCGGTTTGCGCAAGATGGCGGCGGCGACCAACACGCACAGCTTCTGGGAATTGCTGCGGATCGCGCGCTGGCATGTCGAAGGCAGCGCCTATGATCGGGCGCTCGCCATGATCGTGGAGGCCCACGCCGCCCTGCCCATGGCCGCCTTCTGGGGACAAGGGCAATCGGCATCCAGAGACGGGCAGTTCTTCCTTGCTACCGAGCAGGGCGAGGCGATGAATCTGATCAACGCGAAATATGGCAACGTCCCGGGCCTCAAGGGATACAGCCATGTGTCCGATCAATATGCGCCGTTCGCAACCCAGGTGATCCCGGCAACGGTCAGCGAGGCTCCCTATATCCTGGACGGGCTGCTCATGAATGACGCGGGCCGCCGCGTTCGCCAGCATTTTGCCGACACGGGCGGCTTCACCGATCATGTGTTCGCCGCCTGCGCCTTGCTCGGCTACAGGTTCGCCCCCCGTATCCGCGATCTCCCTCAGAAAAGACTCTATGCCTTCACGCCCAACGCGACGCCGGCCAATGTGCGAGCGCTGGTCGGAGGTAAGATCAATGAACCGCTCATCGAGCGCAACTGGCCCGACATCCTGCGCATCATGGCGACGATCGCAGCGGGGATCGTCGCCCCCAGCCAGATTCTTCGCAAGCTCGCCTCTTACCCGCGCCAGAATGAGCTGGCCCTCGCATTGCGAGAGGTGGGCCGCATCGAGCGAACCCTGTTCATGATCGACTGGATTCTTGATGCCGGCCTCCAGCGCCAGGCTCAGATCGGCCTCAACAAGGGTGAGGCCCACCACGCCCTAAAGCGCGCCATCAGCTTCCACCGCCGAGGTGAAATCCGGGATCGATCCGGCGAAGGCCAGCACTATCGCATCGCCGGAATGAACCTGCTCGCCGCCATCATCATATTCTGGAACACCATGAAGCTCGGCGAGGTCGTCAATACCCGGGCCGCCAGCGGTACCCATATCGCGCCTGATCTACTCGCCCACGTCTCGCCGTTGGGATGGGAACACATCAATCTAACCGGGGAATATCGCTGGCCCAAATCCTTAGCGTAGGATTCCGCCCCCTCCCGCAAACGCCCCCTACGATTGAGAAGCGCGGCGGAATCTCTTAGATTGATCGCTGGAGGCTTTGTTCGCGGAGACGCGCACATTGCCTTCTTTTCGTTTTAGGAAGCGCTGCCCTAAGCGACAGAAGCCAGAGCTTTGACAATGCGGCATTCCGCGATGGAGCCGACCATGTATCTTGATCCTATCGGTGCAGACACGCGATGATGGCGGTCACGACGGCGGTGGTTTCCGCGACGTCGCGCACCCTCACTGTGTCGAGGCCGATTTCAGCAGCGGGATAGTCATTCCCACCGGGGAATATCGCATCCCCAATGAACAGCATCCCGTCGAGCGGGACACCGCTCTCGGCACTCAGGCGCTTCAGGCCATAGCCCTTGTCGATCCCTGCTCTGGTCACGTCGATCGATGTCGTGCCACCGAGATTGATCGAGAGCTCCGGCAGCTTCGCGCGCAACGTGGCCTGCAACGCGGTCCTCTTCTTTCGGTCAGGATCCCACGCTTCCTTTTCCTTCAGCGGCGCTGCCTGCCCCAGGCCCGAAAAGGTGATCTGGCTGCCCCGGTCCTCGATCCGTTCGCCCCAGATACGTTCGTCGGCGAGACCGGCATCGGTCAGCGCCTGATCGAAGGCCGTGCGGATCTTCGCCTTCTCCGCGTCGTCGAACAGTTCGGCATAGACCGCGCGCCAAGCGCCATTGATGAACCGATAGAGTTTCGTGCCTGTGGTCGGCATCAACCAGAGACGGTCGAGCGCGACGCCGGCAGGAAGGCGCGAGGCGATCTGCTTTTCGAACTGCGGCCAGTCCCCGCCCGAGATCACCGCCACATCCGTGATGGCGAGCAATCGGGCGAGGATTGCGGCCATATCCTCCGATAACGGCCGCTTGCTCTCGGCAAGCGTGCCGTCGAGGTCGAAGGCGATCAGCCACTTCATGCCGCCTTCCCTGCCGGATCGCGGTAGGCGAGCAGCCTGAGCGCATTGATGACGACGAGCAGCGTCGATCCCTCATGAACCGCCACCGCTGGCCCAATGCCGAGGCCGAGGATGGTAGCAGGCACCAGGAAGGCGACGACACCCAGGCTGACGAAGACGTTCTGCCGGATGATTCCACGGGTATGGCGGCTAAGACCGACTGCGAATGGCAGGTGCGCCAGATCGTCGGCCATCAGCGCCACGTCGGCTGTCTCCAGCGCAACGTCCGACCCCGCCGCGCCCATCGCGATGCCGACCGTGGCGCTTGCCATCGCCGGCGCATCGTTCACGCCGTCGCCCACCATCGCGACCTTGTCTTCGCCGGCGAGCTTCTTGATCGCGGCAACCTTGTCTTCGGGCATGAGGTCGCCCCACGCTTCGTCGATCCCGACTTCGTCGGCGATCGCTTCGGCGACTTTCTGGTGATCGCCGGAGATCATTATCATCCGCGACACGCCCATCTCGTGCAGCCGACGCAACGCGGTCTTGGCAGCTTCGCGAGGCGTGTCCATCAGGCCGATCGCGCCCAGGTCGCGGTCCCCCTTGCGGACCACCATTGTCGTGCGGCCGTTCTCGCGCAGCTTCGCGATTGCGTCCTGCGCGCCCTGCCCCAGCGCCGGAATGCCCTCACTTCCGAACATCTCGGCCTTGCCGATCCACACCGTCTCGCCATCCACGCTCGCGGTGACGCCCCGACCGGTCAGGCTCTTGAGGTCGCCGGCAGTCGGCACGGCACGATCGTTCAGACGTTCGCGGCCGTCCTTGACGATCGCTTGGGCCAGGGGATGGTCGCTCAACGCTTCGACGGCGACAGCCAGCGCCAGCAACTCGCCTTCATCGGCGCCATCGACGGGCACGACATCAGTGATGCGCGGACGACCTTCGGTCAGCGTGCCCGTCTTGTCGAAAGCGATCGCTTTGAGCGACCCGAGGTTTTCGAGCGGTGCACCGCCCTTCACGAGCACGCCGCCCCGCGCTGCACGGGCAACGCCCGACAGGACCGCGCTCGGCGTTGCGATCGCGAGCGCGCACGGGCTTGCCGCCACCAGCACCGCCATCGCGCGATAGAAGCTGTCGCGGAACGGCTCGTCGACGACCACCCATGCGAACAGCAGGAGCACTGACAGGACCAGGACGGCGGGCACGAAGATCCGTTCGAACCGGTCGGTGAAGCGCTGCGTCGGCGACTTCTGCGTCTCCGCTTCGCTCACCATCTTCACGACCTTGGCAAGCGCGCTTTCATTGGAACGGCGTGTCACCTCGATCTCGATCGCGCCGCCGCCGTTGATCGTACCAGCAAAAACCCGGCTTTCCGCGTCGACTGCATCGGGCTTGGCGCGTGCCGCTGCGGCATCTGCGACCGGCACCTTGTCGACCGGGATGCTTTCACCCGTGACCGGGGCCTGGTTGATCGCGCTGGTGCCCTTGATGACGAAGCCGTCGGCAGGCAGGCGCTCGTTCGGGCGGACGATGGCAATGTCCCCGACGACCATCTGCTCGACCGGGATTTCGCTGGTCTGCCCGCCGCGTCGCACGGTCGCGGTTTCGGGCGCGAGCTTCGCCAGCGCCTCGATCGCCTTCTTGGCGCGGCCCATTGCATAATGCTCAAGCGCATGGCCGAGGCTGAACAGGAACAGCAGCAGCGCACCTTCGGCCCATGCGCCCAGCGCAGCGGCGCCGGCCGCAGCGACCAACATCAGCGTGTCGATCTCGAACTTCTTCATCCGGAGGTTGTCGATCGCCTCGCGCAGCGTGAAGAATCCGCCGAAGAAATAGGCTGCGATATAGCAGGCGGTCGGCAGCCATTCGGGCGCGCCAGCGACCAGCCTCTCGATCGCGTAGCCGATCCCCAGCAGCGCGCCACAGGCGAGCGCGAAGATCAGCTCGGTATTGGGGCCGAGAAATTCGGCGTGGCTATGGTCGTGGCCATCGCCGGGGCCGTGCTTCTCTTCGCCCGCGCCGTGGCCCCCGGGGCCGTGGTCGTGGCCGGCATGTTCATCGGCAGCGACCCGCTTGCCCACCCTCACCTTCAGCTTGCGAAGCGCAGCGCGCACCTCCTCTTCGGTGGTTTCGCGGCGATCATATTCGACCCGGACAGACCCGCTGGTGCTGGCGCTTGCCTGGACCACGCCGGGCAAGGCGCACAGCGCATCGCTGACCGTGCGCGCCCGACGTTCGTGGTTGATCCCCGTCACCTGCCAGATCGCATGGCCGTAGCGCTCGGTGATTTCGGCACCTGCGGCGCGCACCATTTCGCGCAACCGTGGCAGCGGCAGCTTGGCGGCATCGAAATGGATGCACAGCGCCGCTGGCGTGTTGCCGTCGAGACAGATCACATGCGCCCGCTCGACACCTTCGCGCTTTGACAGGGTTGATACGAGACGGTCCAGGCAGGCATCGGCCGCGTCAGGAAGGTCCGGCAACAACACTGGAATGTCGAGTTCGAGCTTGTCGTTCATGACGACCTCCTTTCGCTTTTCTTGGTTTCGGCGCGCGCGTCGCGCAGGATTTCGACACCGCCCTTGATGGCGATGATGGCGGTGGCGAAGCCGACCAGCAGGTCCGGCCAATTGGTACCCAACCACAGCACCAGCACGCCGGCGATCAGGATGCCGCCGTTGGAAATGAAGTCGTTGAAGCTGAAGGTGGTTGCGGCCCGGAGATTGACGTCCGGATCCTTGAGGCGCTGGAGCAGCCGCAGGCAGAGGTAATTCACGACGCCGGCGATCGCGGACATGACCATCATGGTAGGTCCGATGGGCTCGCTGCCCTGCACGTAGCGCCGTCCGACATCGATCAAGATGCCGCCCGCGAAGATCAGCAGCATGACGCCCGAAGCGACCGCGGCGCGTGTCTTCCATGTCTGGCCCCGGGTGAGCGCCACAAGGCTCAGCGCATACACAGCCGTATCGGACAGGTTGTCGACGCCGTTGGCGATCAGCGCGCTCGAGTCCGCGAAGAAGCCGGAAACGAAGAAGCCCGCAGCGATCGCCGCGTTCAGCAGCAGGACGATCCACAGTGTGCGGCGCTCCTGCCCGCCATTGTTGTCGTTGCCCGGGATCATCCCATCATCTCCTCAAGTGTCAGCAGGGCCAGGAAGCCGACGAAAAACATCGAGCTGATGAGCGGGGTGTCGGGTTTCTCGTGCGCCTCGACCAGCAACTCCTCCGTGACGAGGTAGAGCAGCGCCATCAGCCCGAAGCTGAGGAAGCCGGCGATCATCACCGGCGACAGCGCGGCGACCGGCACGGCAGCGAGCGCGCCGATCGGCAGCAGCAGGGCCAATGCCGAGACGATCACGATGATGCGCAAGCGCGAGCGATAGGTTTCCGCCAGCTCGTCGGTCAGCGTCAGTCCCAGAAATAACACTTCCAGAGTGAGCGCGATCGTCAGCAGGAGACCTGCCTTCTCGCCCGCCACGAAAGCGAGGCCGAGCACCAGGCCGTCGACCAGAATGTCGATGCCGATCGCGGCGAGTAGCGCCATCGGCCCCTTGAAGCGGGCCTCAAGAGCCTTGAGCCCCAGCATGGTCGCGACGCCCGCCGCCCCGCCGATCAACGTCGCGCTGGGCGATGCCTCATGCTTGACCTGCGGCAGGATTTCGGTCGCTGCCGCCGCGAACACGACGCCGGCAGCGAGATGCTGTAGGCCCGCCACGAGGCCAGGTTTCAACTTGGTGCGGCTCGCGACAATCGCGCCGAGCACGACCGCCAGCACAGGCGCAAGCGTATAGAGCAGTGCCTGCATTTCCTAGGACTCCTCCGGGGTTCGGTGGCAGACGCGGATCTTCCCGCGTCGCGTGAACGCGATCGATCCGCCCGCCACGACAGCCCGCGAATGGTCGCCGCGAAACTCGTCACCGGTTCGCTGCGCGCGCAGGATCTCGGTCCTGCCCTTCGGCAGCCAGGTGACGGCCATTTTCAAGCCGTCATCGATGAAGTCGACATCGGCGCGTGTGCCGTCGTCGCAGTACATGATGCGCTGCGCGATTAGTTTCGACGTCAGATGCTTTTCATGCGCCGGCTCGGTAGGCTGGGTCGGCGCTGGATTACACGCCCCTATAACCGCCCCGGAGACGAGAACGACGCCGAGGCGCGCGATCGCCAGACCGGCCCGATTCAGGCCGCACAAGGTTGTCACATTTGAAATCGACGTGTCAGACATCGGTCTCTTCCGACGAAGCGCCCTGTGGCGTTCGAAGGCAGGGCAGTTCATCGCGTGCCTTCCTGCTCGCAGATCCGGGTACGGCCATCGCCTTCCACGATGGTGAGCTGCGACCCCTTGAAGGTCGCGGTGGCTGTTTCGCCGACATATTGCAGGCCCTGCGCTGGCGCGGTCAGCATCATCGGCGGTCCCCCGTTGGAGCGCCGCAAATCGATCTGCAGGCCGTTGTCCTTGTAATCGACGAACAGCGGTTCCCCGTCGGAACAGCGATATCTATGCCGCCCCATTTCCCCGGTCGCCACGGCGCTGTCGGACGAATGGATCTGCTGCTCCGTTGGCGGGGCTGGCGGCTTTCTTTCCGAGCACGCCGCGAGCCCGACAACGAGGATGACGGCGGGCAGCACCCGCTTACAGTGCATCATCATCGCGCCTTCCTCCTGCAGCGGAAGGGGACGCGCTGACGATTGATAGCCCGGGCAGGCTGACCTACCCGCCAGCGGAGATAGGTTGCGAGGCGATCGTCAGATTCGACCATCAGGGATCGCAGGCGGCGCAACATCATCGCCGCGAACGGCAGGGAGAGCGCCCCGCGCAGCGTGCAGCTATGCGTTAGCCTGGTGCCGCCATCGTCCCCCGCCAGCTCGTACCGCTCTTCGAGCGTGAACAGATAGGGGATGCCGCAGGACCAAGCGAAGGCGTGCGGTTTATCGAATCGATCAATCCGTGCTGGCGTCCGAATTGGCCGGGTGATGCCCTGGATCGCAAAGGTGCATTCTGTGTCGCCGAGCCGGGACGGATCATCGAGAAATACGAGCGGACTCCACGCCCGGCGATGATCCGGATCGGTGAGTGCCGACCAGATGCGCAGTGGCCCGCCGTGAAGCATCGAGCTGGTTATGGTGCGAGGCATATCCCCATCTCCCAGAGATGGGCGGGGCGATCGCGGATCGCCCCGCCCATCCATCAGGCCAAGTTGTTCACGAAGGTCTGACCGTGGTCGTCCCCTTCATGCTCCTCATTGTAGTGCTCGGGTTTCTCGATCACTTTCTGCCCGAACCGGGCATAGAGTGTCGGCAGCACGAACAGCGTAAGAAGCGTCGCCGAGATCAGACCGCCGATGACGACCGTCGCCAAAGGCTTTTGAACCTCTGCGCCGGCGCCTTCGCCCAGCGCCATCGGCACGAAGCCGAGGCTGGCGACTAGCGCGGTCATGATGACGGGTCGCAGACGCTGCATCGCGCCAACATGCGCGGCTTCCTCGCGGCTCATCCCTGATCGGATCAGATCTTGGATCGAGCTGACCATGACGAGGCCGTTGAGGACCGCGATGCCCGAGAGGGCGATGAAGCCCACTGCCGCCGAGATCGAGAAGTCCATGCCCCGCAGGAACAGCAACAGGACGCCGCCCACCAGCGCGAAAGGCACGCCGGTGAACACGATCGCGGCGTCGCGGACCGATCCCAACGCCCCGTAGAGGAGCAGCAGGATCAAAATGAAGCAAGCCGGAATGACCAGCTTCAGCCGTTCGCTTGCCGATTGGAGGTTCTCGAACTGGCCGCCCCATTCGAGATAGGTGCCGGCAGGCAGCCGGAGTTGGCTGCCGATCGCCGCCTGCGCATCCGCCACGACGGATCCGACGTCGCGGCCACGCACGTTGGCTTGCACCACCACGCGCCGCTTGCCGTTCTCGCGGCTGATCTGGTTCGGACCATCGACCACCTTGATCTCGGCGACGCTGGACAGCGGTACATAGCCGCCGCCTGCCACCGGCACCTGCACCTGTTGGAGCAGGCCGATGTCGGCACGCTGCGCCTCCGACAGGCGGATCACCACGGGGAAGCGACGGTCGCCCTCGAAGATCTGGCCCGATGTTCGCCCGCCGATCGTCGCAGTCACGGTGTCCTGCACATCCTGAGCCGTAACGCCCAACCGCGCCATCGCGTCGCGGTTGACGCGAATGTCGAGCATGGGAAGACCGGTCGTCTGCTCCACCTTCACGTCCGCTGCGCCTTGCGTTCTGCGCAGCACCGCCGCGATTTGCTCGGCCGTCCGGTTCATCTGGTTGAAGTCGTCCCCGAACACCTTCACCGCGATGTCGCCGCGCACGCCGGCGATCAGCTCGTTGAAGCGCATCTGGATGGGCTGGGTGATCTCGTAGGCATTTCCCGGAATCTTCGCGAGATTACCCTCGATCCGGCTGACCAGCTCCTCCTTGGGAAGCTCAGGATCCGGCCAATCCTTGCGCGGCTTCAGGATGACGAACATGTCGGTCGCGTTCGGCGGCATCGGGTCGGCCGCCAGCTCGGCGGTGCCCGTCTTGGAATAGACGAATTGCACCTCCGGCTGCTTCGACATCATCCGCTCGATCGGCACCTGCATCGCCTGGCTCTGCTGGACCGACGTTGCCGGAATGCGGAGCGACTGGATCAGCAAATCGCCTTCGTCGAGCTGCGGCAGGAACACCGAGCCGAGCGTAGTGAAAGCAAGCGCCGCCACCACAAGGCTTCCCACACCCGCACCGATCGTCAGCGTCGGGCGCTTCATGGCCCGGTCGAGACCGGGTTCGTAGCGCTTCTTCAGCCACGTGATGATGCGGCCGTCCTTCTCCTCGACCTTCTTCGACAGCCAGATCGCAATCATCGCCGGCACGAAGGTGAGAGAGAGGATGAAGGCGAAGGCGAGCGCGATGATGACGGTCAGCGCCATCGGTCCGAACGTTTTACCCTCCACGCCGGTCAGCGTGAGCAGCGGTACGTAGACGAGGATGATGATTGCCTGCCCGTACACAGAGGGACGGATCATCTCACGCGCAGCGGCTGCCACGGTCGCGAGCCGTTCCTTGACGCTGAGCAATCGGCCTTCATGATGCTGTTGCTCGGCAAGCCGGCGCAGCGCGTTTTCGACAATGATGACGGCGCCGTCGACGATCAGACCGAAGTCCAAAGCCCCAAGGCTCATCAGATTGGCCGAGACCCCAGCGCGCAGCATACCAAAGCCTGTCAGCATCATGGTGATCGGGATGACCAACGCCGCGATCAGGGCCGCACGGAAGTTGCCGAGCAGCAGGAAGAGCACGACGATGACCAGCACCGCGCCTTCGGACAGGTTTTTCGCGACCGTCTTGATCGTCGAATTGACCAGCTCGGTGCGGTTCAGCACCGGCTGAATTACGACGTCAGGAGGCAGCGAAGCGTTGATCGTCTTCAGTTTCTCAGCGACCGCGGTCGACACGATGCGGCTGTTCTCGCCGATCCGCATGATCGCCGTGCCGACGACGACTTCGGTACCGTTCTCCGATGCCGAACCCATGCGGATCGCCTGACCCGTCTTCACAGTCGCAACTTGTTCGACCGTGATCGGCACGCCGTTACGTGTCGCGATCACGGTCCTGGCCAACTCGCTGGCATTGCGAACGAGCGCATCCGAGCGAACAGCCAGACCTTCGCCATTGCGATTGACGAAGCCACCGCCGACGCTGGTGTTATTGCGCTCCAGCGCATTTCCCAGGTCCGTCAGCGTGATGCCGAGCGAGGCCAGCTTCTGCACGTCGGGCACGACGAGGAACTGCTTGGCGTAACCGCCAATCGAGTCGACACCGGCGAGGCCCGGTGTGGTCTTCAGAAGCGGCGTCACGATCCAGTCCTGCGCGGTGCGCAGGTAGGTCGCCTTGTCCTCTTCGGTCGTCAGTCGCTCGCCCTCTGGCGTGATGTAGCTGCCATCGGGCTGTTGGCCCGGTTCACCGGGCTTGTGCTTGTCGTCCTCGCGATGATCGAGACGAACGGTGTACATGTACACCTCGCCCAGGCCTGTCGCGATCGGACCCATTTCAGGGTTCACGCCGTCGGGCAGATTCTCTTGCACGCCCCGCAGACGCTCGCCCACCTGCTGGCGGGCGAAATAGATGTCCGTCGCGTCCGAAAAGACCGCCGTGATCTGCGCGAAGCCGTTGCGGCTCAACGAGCGCGTATATTCCAGGCCGGGGGTGCCGGCGAGCGCGGTTTCGATTGGAAACGACACCTGCTTCTCGACCAGCTCGGGCGAGAGGGCAGGCGCGCGGACGTTGATCTGGACCTGATTGTTGGTGATGTCCGGCACCGCGTCGATCGGTAGCCGGTAGAGGGAAAAGGCGCCGATGGCGGCGACGATGACGGTGAGGAGCAGGACTAGCCAGCGCTTCTCGACCGCCCAGGTTACGATACGGGCGATCATGGCTTAATCCTCGTGGCTCGCTTCGCCCTTGCCGATCTCGGCCTTGAGCGTGAAACTTCCGGTGGTGGCGATCTGTTCGTTGCCGGTCAGGCCCGACCGGACGATCACCGTGTCGCCCGACGCATCGCCGAGCTGGACCGGGGTCGCCTTGAAGCCGGTGGGCGTGCGCACGAACACGACCGACTTGCCCTCGAAACTCTGGACCGCCGTCGTCGGCACGCGGACCGCCCCGCTCCCGCCGCTGCCCGTGAGCTGCACGGCTGCCGTCACAGGCTCGCCGACCCGCCATTCGCCACCGCGATTGTCGAGGGTGGCGAGCGCAGGCACGAGCCGCGTCTGCGGATCAAGCGCCGGCGACACGAAGGTCACGCGGGCGGTCGCCTGACGGCCTGCCGCCTTCACCAGCACCGTATTGCCGGGACGCACCCGGCCCGCATCCTCGGGCTTGAGATTAAGCGCGATCGACACCTGGCTCAGGTTGGCGATGCGATAGAGTTCGGCATCCGCCGCGACCGTTTGTCCCAGCGTCACGGGGCGCGCAATGATCTGGCCCGAGATCGGCGCGGCAATGCCGAGCCGGTTGAGCCCGCCGCCGCCGACACCCGCCGCCGAAACCATGCTCTGCGCCTGCGTCAGGGCGATCCGCGCCTCCGTCGCCGCTGTGCGGGCGGCGATCAGATCCTGTTCAGGGGAGACTCTCTGCGCGAACAGCCGCTGTTCGCGCGCGAGGTTCGAATTAGCGAGCTGAAGCCGCGCCCGCGCCGCCTCGACCTCGCCCTTGATCTGCGCCGCCTCGCGGCTTTCGATGACCGCAATGGTCTGGCCGCGTCCGACCGATTGGCCGAGGTTACGGGTGAGCGCGACCACGCGTCCCGCAATTGCGGCCGAGACGACCTGCGTTCCCTGTGGGTCGCCCTCGATGATCGCGGGCAGCTCGATCGTCCCGGCCCCGCCGATGATCGGCCGTCCGACCTGGACGCCCGCTGTGGCGATCTGGTCGGCACCCAATGTGACGACGCCTTCACCGGCATGACCGCCTTCAGCACCGCCCTTTTCCGTGCCCGCTGCCGTCTCATTGGCAGCTGCGCCTTCGGCAGTTGCCTCGTTTCCGCCATCCTTGCCGCCGCAGGCAGCCAAGAGCAGGGCGAGCGACGCCGCGCCCGCGAGATAAAAGCTCTTCATCACTGATTCCCCCCATTGGGCGCACGAGCGGTCAGTCGCTCCACTTGCGCGCGGGCATTCTGGTAATTGGCAAGCGCGTCGATCGCGGCGACCCGCGTTTCGGCGAGCGTGCGTTCAGCATCGAGCAATTCGAGCTGGCCGAACTTGCCCTCGCGATAGCCGATCCGCGCGATGCGGGCGGCCTCCTGTGCAGCCGCCAGCGCCGGCCCCGACGCCGCACGAGCCGTCGTTGCGGCATTGGCCGCCTGCGCCTGCGCGTCCGTGATCGCCTGTTCGATGTCGAGCGCGGTCACGCGGCGCTGCGCATCCGCCTGGGTCCGCTGCGCGGTCGCCTGCGCAATCGCGGCGCGACCATTGTTGAACACCGGGATCGGGATCGACACGCTGAACACCGCCGCCATGTCGTTGGTCGCTTCCAGGCGGCGGATCGACGGCCCGACGTTCAGGTCAGGCACGCGATTGGCGCGCGCGAGCCGCACGCCGGCTTCGGCAATGGAGAAATCCGCGTTGGCTGCCGCCAGCGCGAGTGTGCCGGTCGTGTTGACCGGTGCCAACGGCCCATAGACGTTCACATCGGGAAGGCGATCGAGCAGCGTGTCATCGAGCAGGCCGTCGATCGGCCGTCCGATCCGACGCGCCAGATTGGCGCGGGCCGCCTCGGCCAAGCGAAGCTGCCGCTCCACATTGGCGTCGGCATTGATACGCGCGACATCCGCGCGCTGTTGCTCGAGTGGCGATGCCCGCCCTGCCTGCACGCGAACGCTCGCGGCCCGCAGCGCGTCGCTGGCGATCCGGGCCTGATCGCGGGCTGTCATTACCCGGCGATCGGCCGCGACCGCTTCGACATAGAGCTGCGTTACCTGAAGCCGGACATCCGCCGCGATGATCGCGGCCTGGATCTCGGCCCGGGACAATTGCGCATTGGCGACCGCGACGCGGGCGCCGCGCTTGCCGCCTAGCTCGATCGGGATCGCAAAGCCGACCGTGGTTTCCGCGCTGCGGACCCCCCGATACGGCCCGGAGCCGATGACATTCTCGACTTGGCCTTGAACCACCGGATTGGGCCGCAAGCCGGCGACTGTGCGACCTGCACGGGCCGCGTCGATTCCAGCTGTCGCCGCTTCCGCAGCAGGGGCCGAACCGCCCGCTGCACTGACCGCTTGGTCAAGCGTGTAGACCGGCGCATCCTGCGCAACAGGCGCGGACGGTCCGACCTGCGCCTGCGCCATCGTGGCGCAAGACGCTGCGGCCAGCATGGCCGCGAGGATACGATTCATGAAAATAGGACTCCTGACGATGATCGACAGGGGCGCGCCAACGCACGCCCAAATCGGACGTCAGGCTTGGGGGGGCCTCAAATGGACCATGCCGGTGCGGCCGTCGAGCGACGCAGAGGCGGAGATTGTCGGCTTGGGCACTGTGAGGACGGGGGTATATTCCATCGTCGTGCGCGCAGGCGCGCCGACGTCGTGTCCGTGACAATAATTGTGATGATGCGGGACATTCTTGTCCGAGTCCGATGGCACCTGATCGATGTCACCGGCGGTATGGACCGTGAACTCAACGCCCGCGATGCTTCCCCCCGCCAGATCGGCGGCATGGGCCATGCCGGAGAAGCTGGTCAGGACCAGCATCAGGCATGTCAGGAAAGGCAAAAAGGCTCGCACTAGCTTGCCTCTATCACGGAAGGGTTTTCATGTCATTGCACTAATTCGAACCAAGGGTCACTGAGCCGGAACCCGAGCGGGATCGGTCGCGCCCGTTCCAGGCGAACCCGACCGCAATGGCGACCGCCATCAGGAGTTGCGCCAGCACCGATTGCCAAGTGGGAAACACGCCGAGCATCGACAGCCGTGGCACGTCCGCGAGCGGTGCGATGTTGATAAGGCCGGCTTCCTGGAGCGCGGCGACGCCTTTACCCGCCAGCACGACGGTCAGGACCGCCATGAGCCAGGAGCTATAGCGGAAGAACTGCGCGATCGGCAGCTTGCGACTGTAGCGAAGCATGGCCCAAGCGATCAGGCTGAGCAGTCCAATCGCCGACCCGGCCCCCGCGAGAAGCATCCCGTTGTCACCTTGCGCCGAAAGCGCGGCATAGAACAGGATCGTCTCGAAGACCTCGCGATAAACTACGACGAACGCCAGCCCGAACAGGAACCAGCCCGACCCGCCCGAGAGCGCCCGCGACATCTTCTCGCGAATATAGCGCTGCCACTGATCGGCCTGCGCCTTGCCGTGCATCCAAATCCCGACCGAGAGCAGCACGACCGCGGCGAACAGCGAGCCAAACCCTTCCGTCAGCTCCCGGCTCGCACCGCTGATCCCGATCGCATAGGTGGCGACCGCCCAGGTGATCCCGCCCGCGATGATCGCGCTGACCCAGCCGCCATGCACGTACCGCAGCGCCTCGCCGCGCTCGGCTTTACGCAGGAACGCGATCATGGCGACAACGATGAGCAGGGCTTCGAGCCCTTCACGCAGCAGGATCGTGAACGCGCCCAGGAACGTGGACGCTTCGGTGGCGGCATCAGGCGCGAGCGCCGCTTCCGCATCGTCGAAAAGGCCGCCCAGTACTGCGACCTTCTCCGCGAGATCATCGGGCGACGCGCCCCGGTCGATCGAGGCGCGGAACTCCCCCATCGCGCCCTCGATTCGACCCATCAGCGTCGCGTCGCGCGCGGTGAGTGTTGGCTCGATCGGCTCGAACCCATCGAGATAGGCCGACAGCGCCAGCTCTTTCGCCATGCGCGCATCGCCGCGCCGCGCAGCCGCCACGCTTTCGGCGAGTTTGGCGCGGGCGACCGCGAGCGAGCCGGGAGCCTGTTGTATCACCTGTTCGGGATGACGACGCAGGAACGCGAGCACTGGGTCAGCCTTGGCGTCGCCGATCGCCGCGCCGAGCGCGGCCGGGGTGAGCGCGACCAGGGTTTTCAGGTCCGGAATGCGCCGGCGAAGGGTCGGGTCGGATTTCCAAAGCCGCTCGCCTTCGCGCGCCTGCGCATCCGTGAAGGCGAAGCTCCCGGCTCGGAATGCTAACGCCCAGCGCTGATCGTTGGGCAGATCGGCGAAGCTCTGCATCGCGGTCCCGTCGATGCCTTGCGTCACCACCTGATAGAGCGCGAACACGCTGCGCTGGCGCGCGCGCTCGGCATCGGTGAAAGCAATCGGGGGCGTAGCGAGCTTGGCGGCGTCAGGGCCACGGCCGTTGCCCGTCATCCCGTGGCAGGACGCGCAGGATTGTCGGAACAGTGCATCGCTGGAGACGAGGTTCGGAGCCTTATCGGGCGCGAGCGGCACCGGGTAGGCGCGCAACAGATCGGCCGCGAGCCCGTGCGCCAATGTTGCCACCTGTTCAGTCGGTCCCTTTTCCGCGATCACCGCCTGGAGGTTGGCAGCCCGCTGGATGAGGGCTTGACGCTCCGGCTTCGCCGGCAGGCCCTGAAGCCGTGTCGAGACCGACGCGGCGAACTCCGTCATCTCGGCATATTCCGACGTGCTCTTGATCCGACCGTTGGCGACCGCGCCGCCATAATCGACGGCCATATAGTCGAGCAGCCGCCATGCGGTTTGCACGTCGCCGGGTTCGGCGATTGCCGCAGCAGGGATCAGCAGCGCCGCGAGCGCGGAGAGCAGCCGCAACGAGAGCATTGCCCGGATCAACGCGAGCAGACGCACTACCGCTCTCCCAATTCGCGCCGAGCGCCAGTGACGATTTCATAAGCGGAGTGGAGGAACAGGAGGGCGATGAGGCCGGCGACGGCGAGGTCCGGCCAGGCGCTTCCTGTCCACGCCACCAGACCGGCCGCGGCGATCACCGCCACGTTGGCGAGCGCGTCGTTGCGGCTGAACAGCCAGATCGCGCGAACATTGGCGTCCCCTTCCCGGAAACGCGCAAGCACCAAGGCGGACACGACATTGATCGCGAGCGCGACAACGCCGATTGTGCCCATCAGTTCGGCATCGGGCGCGGTTGCGTTCAGGGCGCGCCAAATCGCGAAACCGATTACGCCCACGCCAAGCGCACCGAGAAACAACCCCTGCGTCAGCGCGACCTTTGCCCTCGCCCGTGCGGACCAGGCAAGCGCGAGAAGACCGATAAGGCTGATCGACCCGTCCCCGAGAAAATCGAGGGAATCCGCTTTCAGCGCTTGGCTATCGGCGATGAACCCGCCGAACAGCTCGGCGACTCCGAAGCCGAGGTTGAGCACCACGACGGTCAGCAGCGCACGGCGATAGGCCGGATCGGTTTGCGCGCGCGCGGGCTCCCCGTGGCACCCGCAGCTTTCGGTAGAAGCATTCATGCGGCCTTCCTTACCACCTCCAGTCGCTGTAGAAGCAAGCGAAATGTGCGACACGTTCGCATAAGCAAGGATGGCATGATGAAGCCGGTGATGATTGGGCAGCTCGCCAGCGAGACCTCGACGAAGGTGACGACGATCCGCTTTTATGAGTCGATCGGGTTGCTCCGATCCGCCCCTCGCACGGCGTCGGGTCGCAGAACCTACGATGCCAGTGACATTGAGCGTTTGCACTTCATCCGCAACGGTCGCCGGCTTGGCTTCTCCGTCGACGAGATCCGTTCGTTGATGGGGCTGGCGCAGAACCCGGACCAGGATTGTGGTGCCGCCTCAGCTATCGCTGCTCAGCACCTCAAGGATGTGGAGGAGAGACTGGCGCAACTCGCGGTGTTGCGGGATGAGTTGGCAATGCTCAGCCAGAGCTGCACCAAGGCGCGCATGGCCGATTGTCGGATCATGAAGGCGATCGGCAAAGGCCACCCTCAAGCCGATCAATAATAATCGGCCAGCCTGAGCTCGCGCACATCACCCGAGGCCATCGTCAGCTTTACGAGGGTGCCAGCAGGCCGGGAGCGCACTTGCCAGAGCTCCCCACGCGTATAGTTCGCATCGATCGAATGGCCGTTCACCGCCACGATCCGGTCGCCGACCGCCCAGCCAGCCTTTTCCGCGGGACTGTTCGCCGCCACATGAACAACGGTGAGCGCCGTTGGTGAGGCTGCGAGGCCAAGGCCGCTACGGTCCTTCAGCATCGGCAGGCGACGACGAGGACCGAGTGGCCGGAGCCACACGAATCCGGCGGTCACGTCGAACACCACGTCGAATTGAGCGATCAGCGGTAGGCCGACATTGCCAACCGTGCTGGTGGAGAGCCAAGCTCTCATCCCGAGTGTGGGGACGTTCGAGACGCCAAGCCCTTCGATGTTGATGTTCTGGATCGTGAAAGCATCGTTGATACGCACACCATCGACGCCGCCGATCGCCGCGGTCGAGACGAGCTTCCCGTTCAACAGCCCTTGATCGCGGGCATAGGCCGACGAGAGCATCAGCGCGGCCGAGCTGCCAAGATCGATCATCAAGGGCACGGGAGGCAAACCCGAGACGGAAGCTCGAATGAACAGCTCCTGCTTGGCACCGCGCCCGAGCGCGACAGCGCGCCAGTCGGGACCGGCGAGAAACGTGCCTGACTTGACGACCGCCATACGCCTTTTCGCGAAATCGAGCGCGATGCAGCTACCCGTGAACATATCGGCACCGAGGAGGATATCGATCGGTCGTCCGAAGGCCGCCGACACTGAACTCAGATCACCAACGACGGCAAAGGGTAAGCGACGGGTTTCGCGGGCGAGCTGTACGTCGATGTCGCGGACCAGCAGCACCGGGGCCTTGGCGCTCAGCCCGCTAATCATGCGCCGCTCACCATCGTTCAAGCCGAGCTTCGCCGCGAGCGCCGTGCTCATGATCGACGCGCCGCTGCCACTGTCGAGCACCGCCCGCACCGGCACTCCGCGCACTTGTGCCGAAACAAGGAGGGTATCACCCGTGCCGACTTCCAGCGGCTCCCATTCGAGGTGAGCCGCACCGAAGTTCCACGAGCCCGCAGACCGGGAAGTCTGTCGCGCGAGCGTTGGAGAACCGAGCACCAAGCCGGTTCCACAGGCCACCAGCCGCGCCACTAATGAGCGTCGAGACATACCGATTGCTTCAACACGGGCCGTCAAAAAGCCACCTCCAGCCCCCCGTCCGCAGGAGAGCAAATTGCGGTTACATGCTCCAGCCACTGGAGGAGCAAGTGCTTTTGGTGCGCCCGAAAATCCTCAGAAGCGCTTGGAGAACTTTAGATGAAGGATGGTGCAGACCGCTTAGATGCCTTCCCGATAACGAACGGTTCCGGGGGACGCTGGGCCGATCGGGACCGCGAACGGTGTAAACGCTCGCGCTAAGTGGCGGCATTCTGATCGCGCTATTTGTCGGCGAGCGTCGCTACGCGGCTACCGGCTTGGTCTCGGCCGATCGCACATAGGCGTAGAGTTTTGGCTTGGAGATGCCGAGCATCGAGCAAATCTTGGCGATCGGCATCGTGTTCTCGTGGTAGAGCCTGACGGGCAGGTCGCGCTTGTCCTTGCCGAGTGCGGCCGGCCGGCCACCCTTCTTGCCGCGAGCGCGGGCTGCGGTGAGACCGGCCTGGGTCCGCTCGCGGATCAGGTTGCGCTCGAACTCCGCCAATGCCCCGAACAGGTGGAAGGTAAGCTTGCCCGACGTGGTGGTCGTGTCGATCGCCTCGTGCAGGCTCAGCAGCCCGACCTTTTCCTCGTCGAGGTAGGTCATCCATCCGATCAGATCACGGAGCGAGCGGCCGAGCCTGTCGAGGCGCCAGACCACCAGTGTGTCGCCGGCGCGAAGCAGCTCCTTCACCTTTTCCAATCCAGGGCGAGCGGCAGTCGCCCCGGAGGCCTTGTCGGTGATGACCTTCTCGCAGCCGGCAGCCTTCAGCGCATCACGCTGGAGGTCCAGGTTCTGCTCGGCGGTCGATACGCGGGCGTAACCGATTTTCATGCGTAGGGCCGGTGGCGCCCCGATCGGGCGCGGTTTGGGAAGAAAGTCGTCATCGGCAGGTCTATGTTGCCCTAGTTTTCTTTACCGGGTAGATTTACGTCGAACAGGCCGGTTTGGCAACGCGAGCGGACTCGCATGGCGATGGGCAGGCAAATCTCCGTTTTCCTTACCTGCGACACGGACCGTCGGCGGTGACGCATCCGGCGCTTGTCCCGCCGCTGGCGATCGAGCGCTACCGCGTCCTTGAACCGCACCTCGCCGATGGCATCCCGCTCGCGGACCTCGCCCGCACCGGCACGCTGAGCGAGCGGACGTTGCAGCGCTGGCTCGGGCGCTACCGTGCCGAAGGACTTGCCGGTCTCGCGCGTCTGCCGCGCAACGATCGGGGCAGGCTGCACCTGCCGGAACATCTGGTCGAACTGACCCGCACTCTCGCCACCAAGCGCCCGCGACCCCCGGTCGCCGCCATTCACCGAAAGGTGCAGGAACTCGCCATCGCGCATGGACACCGAACCCCCAGCTATGCGGCCGTCGCGCGTGTCGTCAGGGCGATACCGGCAAGCCAGATCGCCGCAGCCTCCGATCCGGCCGTCTACCGCGACCAGCACGAGCTAGTGCATCGGCGCGAAGCCGCGACCTCGAACGAGATGTGGCAGGCCGATCATACCGTTCTCGACATTCTCGTGCTCGATGATGCCGGAACCCCGGTGCGTCCTTGGCTGACCGTCATCGTTGACGATCACAGCCGAGCCATCGCCGGTTACTTCCTCAGCCTCGATGCCCCCAGTGCCCTCAACACGGCGCTCGCCTTGCGGCAGGCGATCTGGCGCAAGCCCAATCCCGAATGGATCGTCAGCGGCATTCCCGAACAGCTTTACGTCGACAACGGCTCGGATTTCATCTCCGAGCATATCGAGCAGGCGTGCATCGCCCTCAAAATCCGCCTCATCCATTCGCTGCCGGGGCGTCCTCGCGGGCGCGGCAAGATCGAGCGGCTGTTCCGCACCATCAACGACATGTTCCTGCCCGACCTGCCCGGCCACCTGATCGCGGGCAAGCCGCTGTCGGCGCCAGTGCTCACGCTCGACGAGCTGCGCGCCCGCTTCGAGGCGTTCGTGTGCGGCGTCTATCATCGTCGCCCGCATGGCAGCACCGGCGAACCGCCGATCACGCGCTGGCAGAAGGGCGGGTTCCTGCCCGCAATGCCCGACAGCCTTGAACAGCTCGACATGCTGCTCGTGCACGTGCCCAAGCCCCGTAAAGTGCTGCGCGACGGCATCCGTCTGATGGGCAGGCGCTATGTCGAACCCACGCTCGCGGCCTTCGTCGGCGAGCAGGTCGAGGCGGTCTATGACCCCCGCGACCTGACCGAGATCCACGTCTACCACCAGGGCCGGTTCGTCTGCCGTGCGCTCAGCTCCGAGCACGCTGGGCACCCGTCGTTGCGCGCGATCCAGCGCGCCCGGCGCGGCGCGAAGGAGCGCGACAAGCAGGTGCCTGCCCCCACGGAGACCTTCGATGGCGACCAAGAGGATACGGCTTCCCGGCCCACCACCTACCGAGGGCTCCGGCTCTACGCCGCTGACGATTGAGTTCCTGGTCGAGCAGCCGTTCCTGGCGACCCGCGAACATGCCCGGTTCGTCGAGTTTGCCGAAGCCTGCGCGCACTACCGCTATATCGGCGTGTGTCATGGCCGGCCGGGCGTCGGAAAGACGCGATCGGCGCGCGAGTTTTCCAGCTTCCCCGACCTGGGGGAATATGCCGCGCTCCGTCCCATTGCCGCGCTCCTTGGCGAAAAGGTCGCTCGCTGCCGCGCCGTCTTCTACACCGTGTCGGTCAGCAACACGCCCAAGACGATCGACGCGGTGTTGGGCCTCAACCTCATTAAGCTGGGCTATGCCCGGCTGACGGTCGCGGGCGGCTCGCAGGACGAAATCACCCATGACGCCGCCCGCATCGCCTGCCCCCTCGTCATCGTCGACGAGGCCGACCGCCTGACCATAAAGTCGCTCGAACATCTCCGCGACATGGCCGATCGCCACGGCTTCGGGCTGATCCTGATGGGTATGCCGGGCTTGGAGAAGCGCCTCGCCCGCTATGCCCAGCTCTACTCGCGGATCGGCTTCGTCCACGAGTTCAAACCGCTTACCGAGACCGAAATGCGGCTGCTGCTCGCGACCCACGCCGGCGATTTCGGGATCAGCTTCGACCCGGCCCAACTCGACGCGATCGAAGCGCAGGCAGCCGTGATCCGCATCACGCGCGGCAACTTCCGGCTCATGGAGCGCCTGTTCGCGCAGATGCGGCGGATCATGACCCTCAACCGCGTCGAGGAGGTCACCGCTGACATCGTTCAGGCCGCGCGCGATTGCCTCGTCATCGGACCCGGCAACTGACAAATAGCGCGATCAGAACGCCGCCATTTAGCGCGAGCGTTTACACAGGATAAGATCCATACCGTTTCCGGAACCACTTTCTTGTTTCCTCTTCGAAATTGGACTGTGCTGATGAGTTTGAGCGATGGTGGCTTCGCTCATACACTACGCGCTACCAGGCCCCTGCCCGTTTCTTAGGCTTAACGTTGTAGCTCAAGACCCCGGGGGCTCAGCCTCCCTTCTCCGGTTCTTGCCGCTGCGCAAATCCCTCGATCTACCTGCCGCCGTCGTGTGGTCGCACGGCATCATCCAAAGACCTATTTAGGCCGTCATGACTAGCCAATCTTCGCCATAAGGCGCCCCGCCGCCCCCTGCTCTGCCGCGAGATTGCGATTATAAGCGAGCGGCATCCGCGGCGACTTCCACCGCAGCGCGTCCATGATGCCGGCCAAATCCTCCCCGCTGGCGAACAGGTCCTGATTGAGCCCGATCCGCGTCGAGTGCGCACTGATCCCCTTCAGCAACCGCGCCAGATCGTCCGCCGTCAAATCGGGCAGCGCGCCACGGTCGAACGCGCGGCCGATGATCGACCGAAAGATTGGTCCGATCGAGCCCGGGTGCAGCGCCACGGTGCCGATGTCATATTCGACGCGCGCCTTCACCGCCGGCTTGGACAGCGTCTTGCGCAGATCCCACGTCTCCCGGCCCGAGATGCTGTCGATCGGCCGACCGCGCACGGCTGCCCGCGCCTTGTAGCGCCGCACCTGCACCCGCCGGAACAGCGGCCCTGTCGTGATCCCCGCCGCTTCGGTCCACGCCGCGATCGCCGCGACGGTGCGCGGGCTGAGGTAGGCGGTCGCCCCCTCCCCGTCTTGATCGCCCTTATGACGCAGAATCTGCAGCAGCCGCGCTTCGGGATCGATCGCCTCCTCAATATGCTCAATGGCGACCGCCACCAGTTCGGAGGCGCGCAGCCCGGTGTCATAAGCGGCCGATAGCAGCGCCCGATCACGCAGCCCCGGCAGATCCTCGCCACAACTCTCGAGCAGCGCGCGGATGTTGAGCCCCCGCGCCTTGTCGCGCTCGACGTCGCGCACCGGGCCCTTGAACCGCAGCGGCCGCGCCTGCTTCTGCGCAGCCCCCTTCTCGCGGCGCACCGTCTGGAGCCGCAGCTTCACCAGCGGCGCCGGCGTCGGATCCTTGAGCTCGAGCAGCTGGTGGATCTTGGCGATCGACGCCTTGTAGCGGGATAGCGAGGCCGGCCGGCTCCCCTTCCCGGCCCGCGCGTCGAGATAATCGGCCACGGTCTCGGGCGTGGCCGGCAGCGCGATCCGGTTGTTGCGCCTACACCACGCATCGAACGCCTCGACGTCGGACTTGAGCGCACGGATGCTATGGGGCGATGAAGCGGCCTGATAGGCGGCGATCAGGCCCTCGTTGACGGTGATGCGCTCGCCGGCGCGCATCTGCACGATCGTCCACGCAAGGTCGGCCGGCGCCCTGACGGCCGGCAGGACAGCCTCAGGCGGCGCTACGGGGATTTCTGGCCCTTCCCGGGCGGTTTCGGTGCTCACGACGCGCCTCGCTCCTCAGCCGCGCTTGTAGCCCACCTTATAAAGAACGGTCAAATCTGCTTATGTGATAACTGCAATTATCACATGTTGATTTACCAACCATCCGAGCAGTTGTGCAGTGTTTTGGCATTCACTACACATCCCGCATGGAGCGCTTCCATCCCCTCGCCGCCGACACCGACGCCCCACCCGAAGAGCTGGCGCTCGCGCAAGGCGAATGCGCGCTGGCGCTCGGCCGCCTCGACGGGCTCCTCACCGGCCTCACCGATACCGAGAAGCGGCTGTTCTGCGTAGGGCTGCTGCGCGAGGTGCTCCTCTCGGCCTTGGCGCAGGCGGGATTTGCTGACGCCGAACACCGGTTCAACGCCTGGTTCGCCGGGCTCGATCGCGGCCCCCAAGAGACGCCCCTCACCGCCTGCTCCGCCTATGCCGTGGTCCGCGCCCTTCTGGGCGAACTCAGCCATCATCCGTGGGAACCGTTTGCCGACGCCGCGCAGACCATCGCTCTGGCCGCTCGCTTCGGGGCCGACCGCCCGATCCAAGCCGAAGATGCGCTGGCGGAGGAGGCGATCGGCAGAGCGATCACGCTGGTGAAACAGGCCGGTGCGGATGACGAGATTCCCCTGCCCTTCGCGGGTCTGGCGCGCCTTCACGCGCTGCTGCACGCCGATCCGCTGTTCGCGCCGCTTGAGCGCGCGGTGCAAATCCGTTCGCTTGGGAACCGCGCGGTGGCGATCGAGCAGGCCGCCCCGCGCACACCGCTCTGGGCGGTCGATGCCTCGCTGGGGCGGCTGCTGGCCGCGTGCGGCGCGTGGCAGCTTGCCCTCCCCTGCCCCGGCGCGGTGACCGCCGAAACGCTTCAGCCGCAGCTCTGGCCTGGCGAACGCGCCATTGTCTCAGCGCGAACTCTCCACGCCAGCGCTACCCGGCTTGCAGAGCTGGTCGCGAAAGCGCGACGGCGCGCGGCGCTGATGCGCGAGCAGCTGGGGCACCTGCGCTCGAGCGCGCGGGCACCGCAGGTGTGGATCCTGCTCGCTGGTTTTGCGCCGCTCGGGCTCGATCAGATGACCTCGGCGTTCGGGATCAGCCGGCGCGGCACCTATGCGATCGGCGACGCGCTAGTCATAGCGGGCCTCGCGCGGCGCGCGAGCATCAAGGGCAAGGTTCTGCTGGTCGCCGAAGCGCCGCGAAGGGATCGGTTGTCGGCACCCCTGGACCACGCTCTCGCGCTCCCCCATCCGGCGCTCACCGAGTTCGACGCGGCCATGGGCGAGATCGACCGGCTGCTCGCCGGCCGTTCCGGCCATCCCTGACGCGGCCTCGCGCGCATTAGGCGTGTATGAAAAATGATCTCCTCTTGACGTTATGTACAGATATCATACATAGACAGAGAAAGAAGGAGATGGCCAATGGCCACAGCTGCCCATTCCGGCGTCCCCGCCAAAGCGCCTAGCCGCAAGGACCTGAGCGGTCCGGCGCTGCGCACCTTTTTCCGCATTGCCGACGCCTGGGGCCTTAAGGAAGCCGAGCAGATGAAGCTTCTCGGACTCGACAGCCGCTCGACCTTCCAGACCTGGAAGCGCGGCGCCGTCGCGGCGATTCCCAAGGATGCGCTGGAGCGCATCTCCTATGTCATGGGGATCTACAAGGGGCTGAAGATGCTCCTGCCCCGTACCGCCAACGAATGGGTACGCAAACCCAATGAGGCGCCGCTGTTCGCCGGACGCCCGGCGATCGAGCGGATGACCTCGGGCAATGTCGCCGATCTCTACGTGGTGCGCCAATATATCGACGCGCAGCGCGGCTGATGGATGCTATTGCGACGACGCAAGTGCGGTGGCAACCGTGCTATCGGATCGTCGCAAGCCGGTTCCCGCCCATATCGCTGTTTGAAGACGTAGCGGATCCGGCCGATTTAGAAGCGGTCTATGCGATCGAGGCGATGACCAACGACCGGCTTCGCGACGAGGTCGGGGACCTCGCGCTCGTCCCATCGGAGGACCGCGTATCGGGACCCGGGACCTCGGCAATCATGGCAGCCTTCACCCACCTAAATCCAGATGGCAGCCGATTCTGTGACGGCAGTTTCGGGTTGTTCTATGCTTCCAACACCATCGAGACTGCGGTTGCCGAGACGAGCCATCACCGAACCCGCTTCATGGCGTACACCCACGAACCGGCGCAGGAACTCGACATGCGCGTCTACGCGGTCGACTTGGACGCCATGCTCCACGATATTCGCGGCCTGCGCGATGAACGCCCTGCCCTCTACGCCCCGGACAGTTATGCCGCCGGCCAGGCGCTTGGCCGACACCTGCGTGAGCAAGGTTCGGATGGCATCGTATACCAAAGCGTGCGCGACACCGACGGCGAGTGCGCCGCGGTGTTCCGCCCTCGCCTACTCGCAAACTGCCGACAGGAGCGGCACCTGTGCTACGTTTGGGATGGCCGGGCGATTGTCACCGTCTACGAGAAGAAGACATTCACCTAAAGGTCCTGCGGACAAGCTAGCCTTTCGGCATCGAGTGACGCCTGTCAGGAATAGACCCCGGCAGCCATACGATCGAGATCTTCCATGACGATATCGATATCGCCATTCGCAACCAATTCCGCAGCCGTTTTCCCAACTCCAGAAAGGGGTTGATGCTTGAACCAGATAACCGCCTTGCCTTCTTCGCCTGCGAGCTCTGCCGCTCGCGTTATAACTCGGGCTATTTCCTCCAGTTTAATCTGCACGGTCGGGGCGGAGGGATACAGAGTCATGGCCTTACGATCCAGGCGAGCAACGCGAGCCAAATGCGCCATGGAGAAGCGCAGGCGCTCCGCCAGACGACGGGGCGCGATGATCTCATTCTCGCGAATGTCATCCTGGAAGGCTGCAGTCATTGGGCAGTCCATATTCAACATGTGAAGACAAAACTCTCACATCTCAGAACCGCTGAAGATTGTCCTAGCTCCAATGCTGATCGAGCAGGGCTTTCAACGCGGCCTCCGCTTCAGCCCGCGTACCACCGGCATGCGGAAGCAGGGTGAGCTTGAGACCCTTACGATCCACCGCCTCCACTTTCAGCAATGGTTTCCCCCCTTCGGACACGATCGTTTCTGGCTTTCCTGACTTCTTGGGGGATCCTGACCTCTTGGGGGGATCGGCGGCTAGAGCGAGAGCGCGTATGATATCGGGAACCGGCATCGGTGCTGCGCGGTCGGACTGCACCTGAGCGAGACGCCCCGCCTCGGCGAACACACGCTGCCGCCGGTCCTCCGGTTTCAAGAGAGGCTTGATCGCGGTGACATGCTTGATCCTGAGATCCTGTGGGATGGCAAAGGCCGCCATCAGTTCTGCCGGCAGTCGGGCAAGGTCGAGATAGCGGCTGAGCCAGCTTTCCGTGACGTTGATCCGCTCGGCCATGACCTTCTGGCGCCCTTCATAATAGGCGTCGAGCGCGCGCAAATAATCGCGCGCGCGCTCCAGATCGGTAAGGTCGTCGCGCGCCCGGTTTTCCAGGTCCGCAAGCCGGAAAGCCTCTTCGTCGGTAAGGCTGCGGATATCGACGAGAAAGCGGAAATCCGGATAGTTGTGGGCGCGCAGCCAACTGATCGTCCAATGCCGGCGCGCGCCGCAAATCACCTCGAAATCGAAGGCAGGGTCGTCCTTCACACGGCGGACGATGGCGGGCATTTCCTGTTTACCCTGCGCCTTGATGCTCTCGATGAGATCGGCGCACCGCTCCTCGTTAAGCAGCGCATATTCGCGGTTATGGCCGACCCACATCCGGCAGCGTGCCGGATCAACGAGTTCATGTGTGCGTGAGACGACACTGCCCGTCGCCAATTCGGCAAGTCGGCTTTCTCGACCCGCCAGGACGCTCGCACCGATGCCAGGGCGCCGCGCCGCTGGGGCTTGCGCCCCCGGGTCGATTCCGGCGACCAGATCAGCCGCGAAGTTGGCGTTTTTCTTGCTCATCATCCACCCCTTCTACCCGGAATTGCACCGGTGCAATTTTGCTCGCATCAGGCGAGGCCCTCCTTGCGCAAGCGCGCCAGATGGCTGGGCCACATCGACCGGATGTCGACCTCGATTTCACTGTTCACGCCGTCGAGATAGGCGAGGCAGCGGTTGCGCACCGCCGAACTGGTGACAGGTCCGTCAAGCTCATAGACGGTCATTAGCCGCGCCGTCGCATTGTCGATTTCCGCCGAATCCTTGAGCGGTGTGCGCACGATCGCGTGGCCGAAAAGGGTCCGCATCAGGTTCAGCAATTCCTTCTGCATCGACTTGTTCTCGTCAACCTTGGAGGCGACGAAGCGCAGAAACTGCAGCGACGGGGCCAAGCCGCGATCGGCCAGCGTCTCGATGGTCTCGTCGAGCATGGCGAGGAAGGCTGCAGTCGACGAGAAGTCCATCACCGTCGGCGGGACCGGCACGACCAGCGCATTGGCCGCACGCAGCACCGAAAGCGAGATCGCGCCGAGCGCCGGCGGCGGGTCGAGAACGACGACATCGAACCGATCGGCTATGCTCGCAATGCCTTGTGCCATGCGGTCGATCAGGTTCCCCTGCCCGCGCGCCATACGCGCCGCGATTTCATATTCCGACTGGAAGAGCCGCAGATTGGCCGGGACAAGCTCGAGGCCGTCGAAGTGAGTCTTGCGCAGGGCGTAATCGAGCGACTCCATGTCGTCATGCCGCAAGAACGGATAGAGCGTGTCCTCCTCGGTTAGGTCGAGGTCGGGAACATAGCCGAACAGGGTCGTTGCCGACGCCTGGCTGTCGCAATCAATGAGGGCCACCCGGTAGCCCTTGATCGCGAGATATTGGGCCAGATGCACCGACAGGGTCGATTTCCCGACCCCGCCCTTGAAGTTCTGCACCGCGATGACGCAGCAGGGGTCGTTGGCAGCCCGCCAGGGCCGGGTGCCGAACAATCCCCGCATGTCGTTGAGCTGCGCCAGGGTATAACCGACGCGCCGATTATTTTCGGTTCGCGGAGGCGGCGGCAAGCGGCCGTCCTTCTCGGCCTCGCGAATGGCCGCCGCGGTCCGGCCGACCAGTTCGGCCGCTTTACCGATCGGGAAGGTGGGCTCGCGTCGTTCGTCCGCCCGGGCGCTACGCGCAGAGTCGCGGAGCCGCTCGAGAACAGAGCTGGTCCGTTGTGCAAGCGTTGAGACGGACAGCAGATCCTGCGTGCCCTCAATATCGAGTGATGCAGCCAAGAGATGCCCCCTTTGCGAAACTGTAGGGGGCATAGCTCAATTTGCACTTTTAGGTCAATGAAAGGCTTATTTTCGCAAGTGAGTAGGCCCGGTCGGCCCAATTGCCTCGAATTGCGCCGCCAGCCTTTCGTGCACGCCTACAACCTGACCTCTTGGGGGCTAGCCACCCTGAAATTGCACCGGTGCAATTTCGGCTCAAGGGCGCCCGCGCCGCGCCAGGAAGCTCTCGCAAAAGCCGGTCCAGGACGCAATCAGCTTGGCGCCCTTCAGCTTCGCCAGCCTCTCACCCATCTGCGCGCGATAGGCGTCGGCAATCAGATCGATGTCCCAACCACCGCCGGCCGAACGGCCAATGGCCGCGAGCGTGTCCGAACCAAATCGGATCGTGCCGTTCGGGAAGGTGACCTCCCCTGCCCCAGTCTTATCCTTTGACACCAAGGCCGCCACCGCCGCCTGCGTGACGGCTTCGACGGCCACAGTCTCGACCTCGTCCTCGCGCCTCGCCTTCCTCCCCGCAGAGTGTCGGGCAATTTCATCCACGGTCGCTATCTGCTCAGGCGCATCCTTTGGCTCAAAACGAAATTCGATCTCGGTGACGGTTCGACCCTGACGGATTTCCCGCCACTCCACACGGAAATGAGCGAGCTGGTCGATTTCGGCCTTCGCCTTTTCGAGAACCTTGCGGCGCAGCTGCGCAAAGTCCTTGTAAACGTCTGGCGCGATGCCGAGCAGCGCACGCAGTGCCGTCATGTCGCCCTTCCATAGCGACTGGCGTCGATGCAACCGCAATGCCCCGATCTCGTACAGCTTTAGCGCATAGGTCGACCGAAAGCCGAGCACCGCCTGCCGGTTCAGGACCGCATAGGTCTCCGATTCCTGAATCAGTTTCCGAGCCTCGGGCGTGAACTCCCACTCGATCCACCCTGCCTCAGCGCCCTCCTCGTCCTCCACTTCTTCGCGCGATGATGAGATCAGAGAAAAGCGCAGCGTCGCCTTCTTGCCGCGCCAGGACTTATCATCGACCGCAAAAAGCGTGCGATGCAGTTCCTCGAGCATATCCGAGATGCGCTCATTGCCCTTGTGGCCGCGGCGAATATCCGCCTTTCGCATCTTGTGCGGGCGGTCCTCCCAGGCATCACCGCCCGCAGTCAAAATCATCAGCGCAAGCAAACGCGAAGCGGTCAGGCTCAGCGACTGGCCTTTGACGAACTTGACCTCAACGATGCTGCCGGGCTTGGCGAACTCGTCGCCGCCCTTGGCCTGCAGGGCGGCAGCCACCCGCATCGCCCGCCCCGGAGAAGCATCATCACCGGCGGGGGAGGGCGTTACAGCGTGGTCTAGGGCTTGTTCGTCATCCATGCCATGAAGTCTGCACCGATTCGTCCGGCGTGGAAGAAAATCTGCCTGACCTGTCCTCTTGCGTCAAGTCAGGGCAGGATAGACGGCGGTTTCGGCCCCCAAGAGGTCAGGATGGAACTTCACCCCGAAACGACAAAACACAAGGAAGTACGCCGAGTCGCGTTTCAAAGCGATCTGACGCTCGCAAACGGCCATGCGGAGGGCGAAGAACGTCCCTGAGGAGCGAGATGACGAGCGAATCGCGCCCAACAGAGCCTGGCCCCCATGCGGTCAGGAAAGCCCCAACCGGTCAGGTTGCATCCCCCGATCGGTCAGGAATGAGCCCCCACAAGGGCAGGCAAAATCCCCCGTCCAGTCAGGATAGGCTTGCTCAAGCCCGCAGAAACGCTGGGCTTTCGGCTTCCCGAATCTGAATCCTTTTGAATCGGAAAAGCTTCCGCTGCGAGCAGCGGCCTTTTGATATTTTTATTTTGAGAAAGAGATTGGCGCAGCGCTTGAAGCAAACGTTCAATCCCCCTGCCTGGAGGGATACGCGAAGTTGACCGTCCACGATAGGCTTCCTCGCCAAAGGACGTCACGAATGGAGGGTGCATGATCAACTTCGCCAAGTTCGAGATCATCGGCCGGATCGGCGAAATCGATGCGCGACCGAAAGTCACCCTGCTGTCGGTCTGCGCGAATTACCGCCGCAAGGGTGACGATGACGAATGGCAGGAAGACAGTCACTGGAACCGCGTGAGCGTCTTTAGCGAGGGCCAGCGCAAGCATATCGCCGACCGAGCCCAAGTCGGAGATCTGGTGCGGATTGCCGGGCGGCTCAAGGACAGCTCCTATGAACGCGACGGCGTGACCCATTACACAACCGATCGCATCGTCGAGGAATTCGGTATCCTCGCAGCCAAGGGCATGCCTGGCTGAATTGGCGGAGAGGGGAGGGCGCAATCGGCAGCGGCGCTCCACCACTTTGCAAGGATTAGTTGATGCCCCTAGCTGCTTCCCATCGCGCCAAAGCCATTGTCGAAGCCCTCGGCGGAACGTGGCGCGGGTCGCGCGGCGAATGCCGTTGCCCGGCTCATGACGATCATGGCCCGAGCCTGTCAGTGCGCCTGGGCGAACGGGCGATCTTGTTCCACTGCTTTGCTGGCTGCGATACGCGCGACGTTCTGACTGCCCTGCGCCGGCGCAAACTTCACGATGCGGTGCCGCTCACCATGCCGCGCCCGAAGGCAATGGCCGACCATCGCGCTCTCGCGCTTCGGCTATGGAAGGCAAGCCAGCCCATAGTCGGCTCGCCAGCGGCCGATTACCTTGCCGCACGCGGTCTTGCTCCTCCCTATCCGCGTTGTCTGCGCTACAATCCCCGCACCATTGTCGGGGCAGGTGACCAGCGCCGGTTCTTTCCGGCGATGATCGCTGCGGTCGAGAACGATCTGGGCGTCGTGGCCGTCCAGCGGACCTGCCTCGATCTCGCTGACATCTTGCACAAGCCCCTGTCAAAGCCGAAGATTGCCCTTGGCCTGCTTGGCAACGCGGCCATCCGTCTGGCGCCGGCCGGAGAGGAGCTTGGCCTTGCTGAGGGCATCGAGGACGCCCTTTCGGCAATGGCCTGGTTCGGAACGCCAACCTGGGCGCTGGGCGGCGTCGAACGCCTTGGACTCGTCGCCATCCCCGAACGGGTCAAACGCATCATCGTCTATGGCGATCGCGGCGCCGCCGCTGCCGCCATGCTCAAAAAAGCTCGGCCGCATCTCACAGCCCATGGACGCGAACTGGTGCTCCGCCTCCCGGAACGGCACGCGGATTGGAATGATGCTTGGCGTGTCCGCCGGGCCGCCGAGGCGGCCTGAGAGGGGAGGGGGCCTTCAGGCTGATGACCTGGCGCTGATGCCAGGTGTCAGACCCGGAGATACCCCATGGCCACACAACCCCTCGCGCTCACGCTGCCGCTCGATGATCCCGCCCGGACCGCTGCTCAAGGCATAGCCGACCGGCTGTCCGAAGGCCGTTCGGTTGCACGTAACGACCTCCTTGCCGGGATGACCACCGCCTTCGGTGGCTCGAGCGCGGATGGCTCATGGTCATTGCGCGACGCCTATGATGTGCTCGAACTCGCGCAGATACTCCATCTGAAGAACACAACACTCCCGGCAGATGCGAATGTGCGGCTCGCCCAGCTGATCGCCATGACGGCGGCGCTTCCGACGCACAGCGTGCGTAGCGAAACGCAGGTCGCGTTCCAGCAATTCTCGACACCGGCACCGATCGGCTTCCTTGCCGCCAGGGCAGCCGCGATCACGGCACGCGATATCGTGCTCGAGCCCTCGGCCGGGACCGGGCTCTTGGCCGTACACGGTCATTTTGCCGGCGCTCGCCTTCTCCTCAATGAGATCGATGCCTGGCGCGCGCGTTTGCTGCGTCATGCCCTTCCCGAGGGCACATTGAGCACGCATGACGGCGAATTGATCGACGACATGCTCGATCCGCAACTGGTGCCGAGCGTCGTGCTCATCAACCCGCCCTTCTCGCGGAGCCAGGGACGGGGGCGCGACCGCCACGCTGCGCTTCGCCACCTGCGCTCCGCGCTCTTGCGCCTCGCACCAGGCGGGCGCTGCGCCGTCATTCTTCCCGATCGCATCGAGACTGGGGACGCGGATTGGCAGCACGCCACCGCGGGCGCGCATCCCCGTCTGCATCTTGACCTGCCGCCCAATGCCTATGCCAAGCACGGCACTGGCCAGGCAGTCCAGCTCATACTCCTCGAAAAGGGCGGGGCAGGGGGCTCGGTCCCGCGCCAGACCTGCACGACGCTCGGCGCTGCGCTTGCGGCCATCGATGCGATGCCGACCCCATGCGCGCCGCCGCCGCAGCCGATCTCCCGCCCCAGCGGATTGTTCCGGAGCCTCACGCGGCGGACCCGCCCCGTAAGCTCGCGTGTGGCGGTGACCCTGCCCACGACCCGCGTGGTCGCCTATCACCGTCTCGACGCGCCGGCGCCCGCGGGCGAACCGCAAGGGATTTACCTGCCCTATCGGCCGAGCCGTCTGCTGATTGCCGATGCACGTGAGCACCCAAGCGCGCTGGTCGAATCGCAGGCAATGGGATCGATTGCAGCACCCCCGGTCGCTAATGAACCCGTGCTGCCGGCCAGGATCTTGGACGACGGCCTGCTCTCGGACGCGCAGCTCGAAACGCTGATCTACGCTGGCGCGGCGTTCGAGCGCGACCTTCCGGGCCGGTTCGTATCTAGCGAGGAGGGTCTTTTGCTGTCGCCGGCAGAGGCCGGCAACGCCTATCGGACCGGCTTTTTCCTTGGCGATGGCACGGGCGCCGGCAAGGGGCGGCAGGTGGCGGGCGTCATCCTCGACCAGTGGTTGCGCGGCAACCGCCGCCACCTCTGGATATCCAAGAGCGAGACGCTGATCGAAGACGCTCGCCGCGACTGGTCGGCGCTTGGCGGCTTGCCGCTCGACATCCAACATCTCAACCAGTGGAAGCTCGGCACCCCGATCGCGCTGGGCGATGGGATCCTCTTCCTGACCTATGCCACTCTGCGCTCCAACCGCGGTGACAGGGGCACGCGGCTGCGCCAGCTGATCGAATGGATGGGTGAGGATTTCAGCGGCGTCATCGTCTTCGACGAGGCGCATGAGATGGCCGGGGTGGCCGGTGGCGAGGGCCGGTTCGGCGCCACGAAAGGATCCGAACAGGGCATCGCCGGCGTCCGCCTCCAAAATCTCGCTCCGCGCGCCCGGATTCTCTACGCTTCGGCGACGGGCGCCTCGGACGTCAACAACCTCGCTTATGCGACACGCCTCGGATTGTGGGGACCGCAGACGGCCTTCGCCGACCGGCGGGCCTTCGTGGAATCGCTTCGCCGCGGCGGCATCGCAGCGATGGAGTTGATCGCCCGCGACCTCAAGGCGCAGGGC
This sequence comes from Sphingobium sp. SA916, assembly GCF_002894065.1. Lineage (NCBI taxonomy): Bacteria > Pseudomonadati > Pseudomonadota > Alphaproteobacteria > Sphingomonadales > Sphingobiaceae > Sphingobium > Sphingobium sp. SA916. The sequence continues at coordinate 84,918 of NZ_LXYF01000030.1, read as the reverse complement.
CTCTATGCCGCGCGGGCGCTCAGCTTCGCCGGCGTCGAATATGACATCCTCGAGCATCGGCTCAGCGAAGAACAGATCGCCGTTTACAATGCCTATGCCGATGCCTGGGCGATCATTCACAACAATCTGCAGGCCGCGCTCGCCGCCACGCGTGTCACCGACGGTTTCAGCGGTGCCACCTACAATAGCGGAGCGAAGGCCGCGGCATTGTCGATCTTCGAATCGACCAAGCAACGCTTCTTCGGCCAGATCCTGCTGTCGATGAAGCTGCCGTCGCTGATCCCGGCGATCGCCGCCGATCTCGCGCGGGGCGACTGCGCCGTGGTCCAGCTCGTGTCGACGTCGGAAGCGATGCTCGATCGTGCCCTTGCTGACCTGTCCCCTGAGGAGCGCGCCTGGCTCGACATCGAGCTGTCCCCGCGCGAATTCCTGGTCGACTATCTGACGGCCGCCTTTCCGGTGCGCCAGATGCGCACCTATACCGACGATAGCGGCACGGTGCGCTCGGAACCGATGATCGACAAAGCCGGGCAGCCGGTGCTGTGCCGGGAAGCGATCGCCATGCGCGACCAACTCCTCGAGCAACTCTGTGCGCTGCCGGTGGTCGGCTCGGCGCTCGATCACATCATCGGGCATTTCGGGACGGAGGCAGTGGCCGAGGTGACGGGTCGCAGCCGGCGGATCATCGTCGATGCCGACGGCCGTCAGCGGATCGAACGGCGCAGCGCGCGCACGAACCTCGCGGAGACCGACATCTTCATGCGCGGCGAAAAGCGCATCCTGATCTTCTCCGACGCCGGCGGCACGGGGCGGAGCTACCACGCCAGCCTCGACTCGCCCAATCAGAGCCGCCGCATCCACTATCTGCTCGAGCCCGGTTGGCGCGCGGACGCGGCGATCCAGGGGCTGGGCCGCACGCACCGCACCCACCAAGCCTGCCCGCCCCTGTTTCGGCCCGTTTCCACCGATTGCCGCGGCGAACGGCGGTTCATCTCGACCATCGCCCGGCGCCTCGACAGCCTGGGCGCGCTGACCCGCGGCCAGCGTCAGACCGGCGGGCAGGGACTTTTCGACCCCCGCGACAATCTGGAGTCCGACTTCGCGCGGGAATCGCTCGACCAGTGGTTTCGCCTGCTGTTCCAGGGAAAGCTCCAATCGGTGCGCTTTGATCAATTCCAGTCGCTCACCGGTTTGAACCTGGCCGGGGAGGGCGGGGGGCTCACCGAGACCTTGCCCACGATCCAGCGGTGGTTGAACCGCATCCTGGCGCTGCGCATCGACCTGCAGAACGCGATCTTCGACGAATATCTGGGCTTGATCGAAGCACGGGTGGAAAAGGCCCGCGAGGCCGGCACCCTCGATCTTGGCGTCGAAACGATCGCGGCCGACCGTATTTCGATCCTCGACCGCACGGTGATCCGGCGCGATCCCGTGAGCGGCGCCGAAACCGAAATCCTGCGCATCGAAACCGAGGAGCGATATCGGCCGCTGACCCTGGAGCGAGCGCATTGGCTTCTGGCCGATCCGGAAGCGCGCAGATTGATCAACCCGCGTTCCGGCAAGGCCGCGATTTGCCGGCCGACCTTCCCGCTAACGGACGAAGAGGGGCGGACCGTGCGCCGCTACGAGCTGGTGCGGCCGACGCGCACCGAACGGCACCGGCAGGACCTCTTCGCCGAAACCCATTGGACCGACGCGGACTGCGCGAACTTCGATGAAGCCTGGCAGGCCGAATGCGACGCAATGGCCGCGCAGACGCGTACGCAGATCATCTATCTGGTCACGGGCCTGCTGCTCCCGGTCTGGGGAAAGCTGCCCGACGATCATGTCCAGGTCTGGCGGCTGACGAGCGATGACGGCCAGTCGCTTCTCGGGCGTCTTATTCCGGCGCCGGTTGTGGAACGCATCGCGGGCGCGTTCGGCATCGCGGCCCATGTCGAGATCGACCTCGGTGCTCGGGTCGAGCATGTCCGCACCTCGGGCGAGGTCATGCCGATCGGGTCGCTTCGGCTGAAGCGGGCGTTGGTCGCCGGCGACCAACGCCTCGAATTGCTCGACTGGAAGCCCGAGGCGCTGCCTCATCTCAAGGCGGCGGGCTGCTTCACCGAGATCATCCAACACCGCACGCGGCTCTTCGTCCCACCGAGCCGCGCCGTCGAGATCCTTGGCGAGATAGCAGGCTGAGCAGCGGCAGCGTCAAGCGATCGAAGAGAGGGGAGGGGGCCTTCGGCCGGGTGGGCCTGAGTGGCTCAAGCCGGCCGACGACGTCGGCGCAACCCTCGAAGGAGACAACCGATGATCCAGTCCGTGAAGGTCAAGAACCTCTCGCTCTCCAAGGATAATGTCCGCAAATCCAATCGCGATGCCGACCTCGACAGTCTGGCCGAGAATATCGCTGCGCATGGTCTGTTGCAGAATCTCGTGGTCACGCCGCTAAAAAAGGCGGGGCACTTCACCGTCAAGGCGGGCGGCCGCCGCTTGCGGGCGCTCCAACGCCTGATTGAGACGAACCGGCTTGCCGCGGGCCATGAGGTTCAGGTGCTGGTGCTTGAGGATGATGCCGGATCGGCCGAAGCGAGCCTTGCCGAGAATTTCCATCGCGTAGCGATGAACCCGGCGGATGAATGCTCGGCCTTCAAGCACTTCCTCGACCGGGGGGCGAGCGGCGAGGATGTGGCGAAACGCTTCGGGGTCACGACCCGCTTCGTCGAGCAGCGGGTCCGGCTTGCCGAACTGGCTCCCGTCGTCTTCGCGGCGCTTGCCGCAGGCGAGATCACGCTCGGGGTCGCACAGGCTTATGCCGTCACGCCCGATGTCGACCGCCAGGCGCGTGTGTTCGAGAGCATGAGCCAGTCCTATTATGGTGACAATCCCGACAATGTCCGCCGTGCGCTCCTCAACGGGACGGTGAAGGCGACCGATGCGAAGGCGCGGTTCGTTGGCCGCGATGCCTATGTCGGTGCGGGCGGCCGGATCGAGCGCGACCTGTTCGGCGATGATGCGGACGAGAGCTGGATCGACGTGGAGATCATCGAGCAGCTTGCCGCCCAGAAGCTCGAAGCAGCGGCACAAACACTCGCTGCCGAGCAGAAGCTGGCATTCGTGACACCGGTCCTCGCGACCCACGTGCCCTATGACATGGAGTGCCAGCTCTACGAATATCATCCGGCGCTGCGCGAATTGCGCGAGGACGAGCAGGATCGCGTCGACAGTCTTTCCGATGAGGGCGATGCGCTCATCCGTGAACTGGAAACCGAACTTGAGGACGGCACACCAGAGGCCGAGGCGGCTTCGGTGCGGCTCGCCGACATCGAGCGGGAACTCGATGCGATCGAGGCGGCGCGCACGATGGTCGACGATGCGGTCAAGGACCAGCTGGGCACCTTCATCTATCTTGCCCCTGACGGCACCCCGCGGGTGCACAGCCGCATGTTCAGCGAGCGCGCCATTCGTCAGGCGGGAGAGGACGGCGAACCCGAGGCGCCGTCCGGCAAGGTCGCGACCTCCCGGCTCAGCGCGACGCTGGTCGACGAACTCGCGACGCAGCGGCGGCAGATCCTGGCGTCCCATGTCGCCTCGGACGCGGGGTTCGCGCTCGACCTCGCGATATTCCTGATCGCGCACCGGACCGTGTTCGCCAGCGGCTATGTCCGGGACCACTCGACGCTGCAAGCGGCCGCCGCGAGCTTCCCGATCGTCGGCTTCCGCGACGAAGGCAGCGCGGCCAGCAACGTCCTGGCCGAACAGCGCCAGGGGCTCGATGTGAGCTGGGCAGGCGGGAACACGCTGTCGTCGCGTTTCGATGCCTTCCGGCAACTGGATGAACAGGCGCGCGCCGATTGGCTTGCCCATGTCGTGGCGCAGACGCTCGAACCGACGCTCAACGTCGACGATGGCGGGCGCCGCAACGGCTTCCACGATCATCTCGGACGTCTGCTCGACATTGATGTCGCGCAATGGTGGCGGCCCGATGCCCAGAACTTTTTCGGACGCGTGAAGAAGGACGTCATGCTCGAAGCGCTTGAAGAGATCGGCGGGCGAGTACTGCGCGGCCGCTGCAAGGACGCCAAGAAGGGTGACCTTGCCAATGCCTGCGCGGCGCTCTGTTCCGGGCAGGGCATCGTCGAGGCCGAAGTCCGGGAAAAGGCGCTCTGCTGGCTGCCCGATGAGATGCGGTTTGGCGCGGTGGAGAAGCCCGAAAGCTTCCATAGCTATTCCGCCTTCCTCAGCGACGAAGACGACAGCGACGGCGGGGCAGGGGAGATCGCCCCCGATGGCGATGCTGATGACCTCGACGAGGCGGCCTGAGACCAACGCGTAATGGCGGGCGGCGCTCTTGCGTCGCCCGCAGTCCTTCATCGGCGGCGCTGGCCGCCGCTCTTTCGTGGAGTATCCACCATGACTCGATCATCGGGCCGGCCCTCGCCGGCCGAGACCATCACGTGCGCCATCATCGACCGGCTCGAGGCCGGTGTGCGACCCTGGTTACGGCCCTGGCGTTCGTGTGCGGCGCAGGGGCGTCCGCTGCGGGCCAATGGCGAGCCGTATCGCGGCATGAACACCTTTTGGCTGTGGCTGGCTGCCGAGCAATGCGGCTATCGGTCACGGCATTGGATGACCTACCGTCAGGCGCAGACCCTTGGCGGGCAGGTCCGTGCCGGTGAGCAGGCGCAATTTGCAATCTTCTACAAGGCTTATTCGAAGAAGGTCGATTCCAGCGAACGCCCCGGCGAGCTGGTCGATGAGCATCGCCGGGTGATGCGGTCTTATGCGATCTTCAATGCAGACCAGATCGACGCGCTCCCGTCCGATTTCTATCCAGAACCGCTATCGCTCGTCCCACCGGGCGACCGGCTCGGTCCGCGGGCACAACGCTTCGTCGATCGCCTGCCGGCGCGGCTGCGGACTGGAGGCGATCGCGCCTATTATAACCTGCGCGCAGACCTCATCACGATGCCGCCCGTCGAACAGTTCGACACGCGTGCTGCATGGGCGGCCACGCTCGCGCATGAGGCTGGTCATTGGACGGGTCATCCAGACCGGCTTGCCCGATCCTTCGGCAAGCGCTTCGGCGATCAGGCCTATGCGTTCGAGGAGTTGGTCGCCGAACTGTCGGCAGCGCTGGTTGGCGCCGATGTGGGTCTCCCAACCACCCATCTCGACGATCATGCGGCCTATATCGGTTCCTGGCTTTCGATCCTGCGCAGGGATAATCGTGCTCTGCTCACGGCGGCGGCGCGGGCAGAGGAGGCCGCTGGCTATCTGCTTCGCGCAACGGGTCTTGCCCGCGAGGATGTGGATGAGCAGGCCGCCGCTTGAGCCGGTCGATAGTATTGCCTGTTCATGTGATCATCGCGATGACGGATCCAATGACCACAGTCCGCGTCTTTCCGGGAGGGGTCGGCAAACGCCAGATGTCTGCTCCCGACCAGAAATTGCCTTTTATGAGCGGGAACGCGAACGGCCGGGTTCCCCAAAAGCGGCCAACGCTTAAAAATGGGCAGATTGTCTCACCATCAATGGCACATGACAGAAGCGCGTCTCGTAGCTAAGAGCGCAATCGGTGCATCGACTTCGCAAACTTGTCCTTGCCAATCGGCCCCTTGCCTGCGCGGTGCTTGTACTCGCGCTGATGATGAAGATCGTCATGCCGGCGGGGTTCATGCCAACCGTTTCGAACGGGCGGATCGTGGTCAGCATTTGCTCGGGTACCGGGCCGATGACGATGGTCATTACGATCCCCGGCCTTGAACATGGGAAATCCGGTAGCGACGGTCATCAGGGCAAGGCAGAACAGCCTTGCGCCTTCTCAGGCTTGTCGGCGCCGTCCCTCGCTGCTGCGGACCCAATTCTGTTGGCGGCTGCGATTCTGTTCGTGCTGGCGCTCGGCACGCGCCCTCTGGTGCTGCGAGCTTCGACAGCGCCACCCTATCTGCGTCCACCCCTGAGGGGGCTTCCGGCAATCTGATCGTTCGTCGTCGCATGAGGGGCTGAGGGGACGGGTGCGTGTATCGCGTCCGCCTCCTTCGCTGTCATGCACCTGCGTCCGATTTGGCTTGGCTCAATGCGCGCTCTTGCGGCTGCCAGGCCTGCCGAGGATTACCATCATGATAATCGCTGCCTGGTTTTGCCGGGTTCGCCACTTCGCATGACTGCGCGAAGTCGCATCCTCCTGCGCCAGTTCCATTTGTGGCTGGGCGATCGTCAAGCGGACCCGTCCCTGGTATGAAGCGGGAGCTTCTCGGAGGCTCGCCACGCCGATGATGTCCTGCGGCTCGCGCTCGGCGCCGCGCAGCTCCCGACCGACGATCTCGGCGGTCCCGACCAGATGTTCTTCAGCCTGTCCGACGATGAAGAGCTGATCGGGTTCATCGGCCTGGAAGGTAGCGGCACCGACCGGCTGCTCCGCTCGCTGGTCGTGCTGCCGACCCGGCGCGGCAAAGGATATGGCCGGATGCTGGTCGAACGCCTTGAAGGCGTTGCTGATGGCGCGGTCGAGCGGCTGCACCTCCTGACCAGCGGCACCGGGGAGTTCTTTCGCAGGCTTGGTTACACCGATGCCGATCGCGACGCCGCGCCGGCCTTCATCGCAGCGACCGCGCAGTTCACGTCGCTGTGCGGTCCGCGCGCGACCTATCTCGTCAAGGATCTTGGATGACGCGCCTTCGTGACGTACCCGACGCCGACCATCTGCCAGCACTCGATCGCGGCATCGCGATCACCCGGCCCGCCGCCGGCATGGGCGACGATCAGCCGCCGCCTCGCATCCTGCTGCTGTACGGGTCGCTGCGCGAACGCTCGTTCAGCCGACTCGCGGCTGAGGAAGCGGCACGACTGCTGATCCTCTTCGGCGCGGAGGTGCGGATATTCGATCCCAGCGACCTGCCGCTCCCAGATCAGGTGAAGGGTGACGATCATCCGGCGGTCCATGAGCTGCGCCAGCACGCGCTCTGGTCCGAAGGCATGGTTTGGTGCAGCCCCGAGCGGCACGGCCAGATCACCGGCATCATGAAGGCGCAGATCGACCATCCGCCGCTGGAGTTCGGCGGCATGCGGCCGACCCAGGGTCGCACGCTCGCGGTCATGCAGGTGTCGGGCGGCTCGCAGTCGTTCAACGCGGTCAACACGCTGCGCCTGCTTGGCCGCTGGATGCGCATGATCACGATCCCCAACCAGTCGAGCGTGGCGATGGCGTTCAAGGAATTCGACGAGGCCGGCCGCATGAAGCCGTCGAGCTATTATGACCGCATCGTCGACGTGATGGAGGAACTGGTGCGGTTCACGATCCTGACCCGCCCGCACGCCGGCCAGCTCGTCAACCGCTATTCCGAACGGAAGGCTGTACAGGCAAAGCGTAACGCTGCCACCGATCTTGCGGTCCAAGCCGTTCTGTAGGCCAGCACATCAATCATCGACTAATCGGAAAGCCGAGCCGCCATCGCCACGTTGCAGCATCACCTCCATCCTATTGTGCTCGGCCGGGAAGCATCGCTGTAAGGATATACTTCCCACTCCTCCTCGTTTCGAAAACAACTCCGGCAAGGTGGAGGGCAATCAGAACGTACAGCAAATTTACCGCTGACTCGTGCACTTCCTTCAAGGGCTCGTCCTCTGCGTCATCGACTGTCTCTTTCCGCTCAGAACCTTTGAGTAAGACGCTGTCCCTGTTATCTGTGCCTCGACCAACGGCGTGGGACGGAGCCTCGCTAATCCATTTCGTGGAGGGCAGACCAGCCATGCCAATGCCGGTCGCTATGATGATGCTAAGCGTTCCCCAAATAGCGTAGACCATCAATGCACCTAACGGATTGTGCGATGGATGGATTTCATTGTGTCCGGCTCTAATCTCCCGGATATGGGCAAGCGCTTTACGCGGGCTCGGTGGGAACGCTGTGAACCGTGCCTCTTTGGGTCCAACGAAACCCCAGAGCAGTCTAAACGCCAAAACGGTTGCGAGGGCGTATCCCACCCAGACGTGCGGCCCCGAACCCTCTTCCGTGAAAATTGCATTCCCGATGACAGCAAGAACGATTGACCAATGGGTCACCTTAACAACGGGGTCCCATTTCGCCTTTGCTCGGGCTGAGTCTTTTAGGGGCCGGACTGGGATTCCAGGTTTTGAACTCTGCATTTCAGATTCCTCCGCGTGAATGGGAAGATGACTTCATTCTCTACAGCGATTGCCAACCTACGCCCTCATGGCTCCTTCTCGTTACCTTGCCATATCGTATGAGAATCGATGAGTAATTTCACGATAGCTCGTGTCGCAGAGCTGCGTGCGTCTATGGCCAGCCGGTCCGCATCATGTGCTTGCCGTCGGGAATAGAGCAGATCGGACAGGTCGATAATGCCCCCTTCGTACCCGCGCTCCGTCCGTGTGGCGGCGTCGAGCGAACTTCTGGCAGCACCCTGAAGCCGCTGCCAAGCGACGTAGCGGCCAGAGGCGTTCGCCATATCAGTATCGGCCATCGCCAGCACCATCCGGCGCGCTTGCGCGAGATCCATAGAGGCAGCGGAGGCATTGGCTTCCGCCTGATCCTGCTGGAATTTCCGGTATCGTCCTCCCAATGGGATCGAGAAGACGACACCGACACCGCGTTCAATGCCAGAACGCTCGCTAAAGGCCCGGACGCCCAGCTGTGGGTCCGGCAAGCGATCAGCCTTCGCCCGCCGTGCGACGACTTCAAGACGCAGAGCTTCGCGATCAGCAGCCCCAATTTCATGACTGCGCTGGATCACCAGATCATGAAGTGCAGTCAGGTCCTGAGAAGGCAGGACTGGATCAGCCAAGGATGGTGCGTCCGACGGCAGGGCCAGATCGGGGAAGTTCGATTGCAGCAGCGCTCGCGCCTGTTTCATATCAGCCAGGCTGGCTGCCGCGACACCCTTGGCCTGATCGAGCGCCGCCTGGGCCTGGTCGGTGTCAAGCATCGATGCATCGCGTAACTGCACTCGCCTCTTCACGGCAGCGAGACCGCGTTCGAGTAATGCGACGTTCGATTGATCCGTGCGGTTGAGCTCGCTTGCCGTCAGCCAGTCGTACCAGAGCTGCGACAGATACAAGGCCGCCTGATGGCGCGTATCTTCCATCCGGTTTTGCGCGACCTCGACACCAAGCTGGCCTGCCTCGCGATCCAGGGCAGCCTTCCCGGGCAAGCGAAAAGATCGGCTGACCGTGCCGTCGAACTCCGTATAATTCCGCTCCAGCCGCACGTCGCGATTGATGTAGCTTCCGGTGAGCTGGACCTCGTGAGGGCCAACGCGGAGCATATCGCTCGCCGCCGATGCAGCGCCGACGCGCTTGCCCGCTGCCTCGACGGTCGGATGACCGTCAAGCGCCTTCACCACCTGCTCCTCAGGCGGCAAGGACCATTGAAGACCAGTCGCTTGCGCGTGCGCGGCAGTTGCGAGCGCAGTCGCTATCGAGATGGATAGCGGCAAGAGGGCAGTCAGCTTCTTCATGAAATCCTCCCGCGCTCGATGATCGGCAAGGAGTGCCAGCGCACAGGTTGTTTGCGGCGCGATGAGGCAACCGCAGCGATTATGGCGGGGATCATGGAATCCTCGACGACGAGCTCGAATGCGATCCGATGGAGGACTCCTCTTACCTGCTCATGCGTTCCGGCGTCGCTGAAGTCGCGACCGAGAACGGCTTCCTCACGGCGATGGATCGGCGCGGACGCAACGGTTCGAATAGCCTCCACCAGAGTTCCCGCATCCGGAGGGGAACAGTGGAGGACCAGCAGAAGCTCAGCCATTGGCCAGCACCTCTTCGAAATCCTGCTCGCCGCGGCCCTCTCCGAACCTTTCGAAAAGGATCGGGAGAAGTACCAGAGTGAGCAACGTGGACGTGACCAGCCCGCCGATGACCACAATGGCAAGCGGGCGCTGTATTTCGGATCCCGGACCGGTCGCGAACAGCAGGGGGACCAGGCCGAAAGCGGTAATACTCGCGGTCATTAGGACGGGGCGGAGGCGTCGCTCGGCACCCAGGCGCACCGTCTGCGTCATGCTCTGCCCCTCCTGACGGAGTTGGCGGAAATAGGAGACCAGCACCAAGCCGTTCAGCACCGCGATGCCAAGCAGAGCAATGAAGCCGACGGAAGCAGGCACTGACAGATACTCTCCCGATGCCCAGAGCGAGATCAGGCCGCCGACCATGGCGAAGGGAATGTTGACCAGGATCAGCGTGGCGGCCCGCAGCGAACGCAAGGTGGCGAGCAGGACGAAGAAGATAAGGAGCAGCGCGACGGGAATGACCATCATGAGCCGAGCCGATGCACGCTGCTGATTTTCGAACTGGCCACCCCACACGATGCGATAGCCGGGCGGGAGCGGCACCTTGCTCGCGACTGCGGCCTTCGCCTCGTCCACATAGCCCACCAGATCACGACCAGAGACGAAGGCCTGGACCAGAGCGAAGCGGGAACCATTCTCATGGTCGAGCTTCACCGGACCCTGCGTATGCTTCACCTGCGCCATGTCGCTGACCCGGGCGAGCGTTCCACCCGGCGTCATGATCTGCAGGTCTTCAAACCGGGTCGCATCATTGCGGATGCTTTCGTCACCGCGGATGACGATCGGGATCCGCTTCTGACCTTCGGCGACGATACCGGACCGAACGCCTTCCACCTGTGCGCGCAAGGTGTCCTGTAACTGATCGATCGGCATGCCAAACCGGCCTGCGGCTGCTCGGTCGATGTCGAGCTGCAGGTAGTCCACGCTGTCGTTCGCGACCGTCAACACTTCCGTCGCGCCGCGCACCTGGCCCAACTCATGCTGCACGCGACCTGCAAGATCCGCGAGGACCGCCGAATCCGGTCCGAAAATCTTGACAGCCAGGTCGCCCCGGGCGCCGGTCAGCATTTCCGAGACACGCATTTCGATCGGCTGGGTGAAACTGGGCTGGATGCCAGGCAGGCCGTCGACGGCCTTGCGGATCTGCTCCAGGACGAACTCCTTGCTGCCGCGCCACTCGGACTGCGGCTTCAGACGGACGAAGGTGTCGGTCTCATTAGGTCCCATCGGATCAAGCCCGATTTCGTCAGCACCAACCCGCGCGATGACTTCCTGCACCTCGGGGACACCCATCAAGGCGCGCTCGACCGCCTTGTCGCCCTCGACGGACTGGGCCAAGCTGATGGAGGGAAGTTTCGTCAGCTGCACGATGACCGACCCCTCATCCATCGTCGGCATGAAGGTTTTGCCCACCGCTCCATAGGCCAATCCGGCGAGGACCAGTCCGAGAGCCGAAAGGCCGTAGACCAGGCTCTTGCGCGCAAACGCGCCATTCAGAAGCGCACGGTAGCGAGGCGTTAGCCAGCGCATCACCCATGGGTCTCCATGATGTCCGCTTTTCAAGCCGAACGAAGCAAGGACGGGGACGAGCGTCAGCGCCAGCAGGAGCGATCCCGCAAGGGCGAAGACAATGGTGAGGGCAACCGGCGCGAACAGCTTGCCTTCCAGCCCCTGCAGCGCGAGCAGAGGAAGGAACACAAGTGCGATGATGATGATGCCCGCCGATACCGGCACAGTCACGTCGCTGGTTGCGCGGAAGACTTGGTGAAGGCGCGGATGGGAGTCATCCTGTTGGTGCGACAGACGCTCTACGACGTTCTCCACCACAACGACCGCACCATCCACGAGCATGCCGATAGCAATGGCCAGTCCACCGAGGCTCATGAGATTCGCGGACAACCCGGCCATGCTCATGAACAGGAACGTCACCAGCGCGGCCATCGGCAGTGTGACCGCAACGATCGCGGCGGCTCGCCAGTCACCGAGGAAAACGATCAGAAGGATCACGACCAGGACGGTCGCTTCCAGCAACGCTTCCTCAACCGTTCCAATCGCTCGGCCGATCAGATCGGACCGATCGTAGAAGACCGCGATGTGCGTTCCGGCTGGAAGGCCACGCTCGACCTCTGCCAGACGGTCTTTGACGCCGGTCACAACCTGCCGTGCATCGGCACCGCGAAGAGCGATCACAAGGCCCTCGACCGCCTCTGCCTTGCCGTTCTTGGACACCGCGCCATAGCGCGTCAGGCTTCCGGTCCCGACACTCGCTACATCTCCCAGGCGGACGATACGGCCGTCACGGCTCGTTATGACCAGCGACTGAAGATCGGCGACGGACCGGATCGCGCCGACAGCCCGAACGATCAGGGATTCTTCGCCAGTGACGAGGCGGCCGGCTCCGTCGTTGCGATTGCCACTGTCGATGGCCGTCTTGATGTCGGCAACGGAGAGGTGGGCTCCGGCCAAGGCGAGAGGATCGGGCCGGACCTCGAATGTACGGACATATCCACCAAGCGCGTTGACGTCGGCGACGCCGGGCACAGTCCGCAGAGCGGGACGGATGGTCCAGTCGAGAAGCTCCCGCTTCTGCTGGAGGCTGAGCGGCCCCTCGATCGTGAACATGAAGATATCGGACAGAGGCGTGGAAATCGGCGCCAGGCCGCCCGACACGCTCGCCGGCAGATCCGCCATCACTCCGGAAAGGCGCTCCGCGACTTGCTGGCGCGCCCAATAGATATCTGTGCCGTCGGTGAAGTCGATGGTGATATCGGCGATCGCATATTTGGCGGACGAACGCAGGATAGACTGCCGGGGAATGCCCAGCATCTCCATCTCGATCGGGGCAATTACGCGGCTCTCAACCTCCTCCGGCGTCATGCCGGGAGCCTTGAGAATGATCTTGACCTGCGTCTGCGCTATATTGGGATACGCATCCACGGGTAGCTGAACGAAGGCCCATGCGCCGAGGCCGGCGACAGCCAGTGCAAGCGCTACGACGAGCAGGCGATAGGACAGAGCCTTCGCGACGAGTGACTGAAGCATGGGCCCGACCTATTTCGAGATGGCGAGCGCTTTGAGCGCGCTTGTGCCCGTAGTGACGACGTTCTCACCGATGCTGACGCCGGTCAGGAGGAGGACTTGGCCATCCACCGCGCCGCCCTTTGTCACCTCGCGCTGAACATAACCGCCCCGGACCGCGACGAAGACCACCGACTTGCCGTCTGTATCTACTACGGCCGCGGCAGGCAGGACGACTGCGCCTTTCGGTGCAGGCCCGAATATCGTGACATTGCCGGTGGCGCCTGCAATGACCCCTGGAGCAGCGGGAAGGCTCGCCTTCAGCGAGGCAGATCGCGTCATCGCGTCGATGGTGCTGCCGACAGATGTGACGGTGCCAGAAAGCGCGCCGAGTTTGACCGTCATGCCGGGTCTGATCTGTCCAACAAGCCGCTCGGGAACCTGGGCGACGACTTCGTAACGGCCATTCGCATCGATCACATAGGGAGCAGTCGTCCCGTCCAACGGGTCGCCTGTCTGGATCTTGGCACGCGTGATTCTGCCCGCGATCGGAGCTGTCAGCGTGTAGGTGCCGCTGCTCCCATGCCCGCCGACAAGGCTGAGAATGCGGCTTTTCTCGCGAACGTCCGCACGCGCCTCCATGGCCACTGCGCGGGCTTCGTCGGCTCGCGCTCCGGCTATCACCCCTTCCTTGTCCAGCTGGGAGAGCCTGGCTGCACTCGTCTGCGCGACGCCCAACCGTGCATTTGCACGCGCGAGATCGGCGCCCAGCGTCAGAATGTCGCGGCTCGAAACCACGGCCAGTGGTTGCCCGGCCCGTACGCTGTCGCCTTCCACGACCATGGTGCGCATCACCACACCCGGAAGTGTCGCGGTCACCGCCACACGCGCATTAGCGGGCGGACTGATCGTGGCGGGGAGATCGGCGATCGGCGCTTCTGATGCAGGCAATGCCGGAGAGGCCTTGATGCCGAGCAATCTCGCCCTGTCCGGCAGCACGGCAAGCATGCCGGCAGCTTTCTCGGTCTTGACCTGCGTTCCCGCCGAGACGGTTTCCGAGCGAGGAAACATAGTCCAGCCCAAGCCCGCGACTGCGACGGCTACAATGGCGCCGCCCACCAGATATTTGCGTCCGTTTTCCATTTCGCCGCGATATCGGGTTCAACCTGACGGCGTCTTGACGATGGGAAATTACTGCAGGCGGAAATCCAGGATGAGTTCTCTCAAGGTCTCGCTCGTTCGAATATGACCGTTATGTGCGCTCATAATCCGATGGGTTATGGAGAGGCCGAGACCCGCGCCATGGGGGCTGGCATGGTCTGCTCGCTGATGGCGGCGGATGAGTTGCGCCAGCTTCTCTTCGCTGAGGCCGGCGCCTTGGTCGCGCACCCTGATGATCGCTCCGGGCCCGGATATGATCGTCACGGTGCCACCCATGGGCGTCGCGCGGACGGCATTTTCAATAAGGTTTCGGATTCCCGCCCCGATCGCTTCCCTGTGGCCGTATATCTTTGGCACCTGGCCTTCGGACTCTATCGCGATCTCGCGTCCTTGCGCGATGACGGTCGCTGCCAGGGACGAGACACTGTCTTCAGCCAATGTCTCGAGATCGAGTGGCTCAGGCGTCATGGGCATGGTGGCGTCCGCGTCGATCTGCGCCAGTAGCAGGAGCTGATCCACAAGACGGCGCATGGCGCTGACCTGCGCCTTCAGAGGATCTCCATCCGATCCCTCGCGTCGATCAAGCTCTAGAGACAAAATGGCCAACGGCGTCCGCAATTCGTGGGCGACGTCAGACGCAAAATCCGCCTGTTGCTGAGCTGAGGTGTCGAGTCGGTGAAGCAGGTTGTTGATGGATCGCACGAACGGTTTCGCTTCAGCAGGCATATCGGCTTCATCGATCTGCATCCCGCGTTCGGTCGGTGCGGTTTCGATATGACGCGCCGCTTTGCTCAGGGGCTCGAACGCCGTTCTGATGACCCATGTGGTTGCAAGGCCCATTGGCAGGATCAGCACCACCAGTGGGATGAGAACATGATCGAACAGTTCCGTCGATGCCGCGTCGCGCATGGTCGGATCGAGCAAGGCGCTAAACGGTATGCCATATTCCGAGAGGACAGCGTAGATCAGCGACACCGTACCGATGGCGCCAACCAGCAGCAGGCCACCGATGAGCCGATGGCCAACCGAAAGTCGCTTCAGCACGGTTCCCGGTCTTCTAGCAAGTAGCCTAGCCCCTTGATCGTATGGAGCATGTTGCGAGCTCCGCATTCCTCAAGTCGACGACGCAGCCGCGAGATTGCGGCATCCACTGCATTAGGGGATATCTCGTCTCGAAAACTATACAGTGCATTTTCGATACGAGATCGACGAACGACTGCACCAGCCTCCCGCATGAGTAACTCAAGCAGGCTGGTCTCGCGAGGTGACAGATCGATGGCCTTACCCTGATACCGCGCGCGATGAGCGCTCGTGTCATAGGATAGGCTGCCCACCTCCAACACGGGCGCTGCCCGAGCTCCCGGACGGCGAAGTAGTGCCCGAATCCTCGCTGCCAGCTCATCCGCCTCTACCGGTTTGACGACATAGTCGTCAGCGCCGCCGTCCAGTCCATCGACCCGCTGCTGGAGCGAACTGCGGGCTGTCAGCATCAGGACCGGCACCGCAAGGCCCGCGTCACGCCTCTTCTTGATCCAATGTACGCCGTCACCATCGGGCAAGCCCAGATCGAGGATGAGTGCATCATACTGAGCCGACCCAAGAGCCAGATCCGCCTCCGCTGCCGAATAGGCACAATCGCATACGAATTTCCGACGCGTAAGGCCCTCCGCCGTCAGATCTGCCAGGTGGCGATTGTCTTCAATGATCAGAATGCGCATGCTCTCATCCGGCGATGGTTTTACCCGGCATATTACCGAACCGATCTGACATCGTCCTGACCATATGAATTTCTTCTGACGCTTGTGATCCGATACGGCGTCGCGCCTCCAAATTTGTGCGGATCGAGCTTGCCGGACTGGCACGAGATAGCGAACAGGCTATAATGCGGGTCAAAGAAATGGCTTGGCTTCAAAGGGGATTACGATGCGCAGCCACCGGGAAACCCATCTCGTCTCTCGTATCGGATGGCTTCGTGCCGCGGTGCTAGGCGCCAACGACGGCATCGTATCCACGGCTAGCCTGATGATCGGCGTCGCTGCGTCCGGTGCCTCCCGTTCTTCCATGTTGATATCTGGTATAGCGGGTCTGGTGGCCGGCGCGATGTCGATGGCGGCGGGCGAATATGTGTCGGTAAGCTCTCAGTCTGACACCGAAGCGGCGGACTTGCGCCGGGAGCAGCAGGAAATCGCTGACAATCCCGATGCGGAATTGGCAGAGTTGGCTGGTTTCTATGTTCAGCGAGGGGTCGACGAAAAGACCTCGCATGAGGTTGCGAAACAACTCATGGAGCATGATGCACTGGGTGCTCATGCTCGCGAAGAACTCCACATCACCGAGATGACTGCCGCACGCCCGATCACAGCGGCATTGACGTCTGCCTCGACGTTCACGGCCGGAGCCCTGCTGCCTCTCATCCTTGCGGCTTTGCTGCCGGCGTCGCTCACCGTAACAGGCGAAGCGCTGGGATCGCTCCTGTTCCTGGCGCTCCTGGGATGGGTGGGAGCTGCCGCTGGCGGTGCAAACCCGCTCAAACCTGTCGGTCGTGTGGTGTTCTGGGGGGCGTTGGCCATGGGTTTGACCGCTGGCATTGGCAGCTTGGTCGGGAAAGCAATTTAGGACAAAGGCCCAAAAGCTGCGCACATGAAACTTCTTCTACGACGTTAAGAGCGTGTCGCTTGCAGCGACCACCGCAGCACTCGCTACAAAGCCAAACGAGGCAAACAGCGCGTAAATATCTTAATCAAGCACTTGAGCAAATCCGGCCACCCCTTCAGGTAATGATGGACGACGCTCCGGTTTGGCAGACGGCCGGATTTCTTCGACCTTACCCAGGCCTCCGAAAATCGCTTCCATTGTTCGGACGCACAAAGCGACCCCCTCGTCAGCAAGCGCGTACCAAACGAGTTTGGCCTCCTTTCTCGTTTGAACGAGATTGGCCCGGCGTAACTCCCCTAGCTGCTGGCTGAGTGCTGGTTGGACAATGTCTGTCGCTTCGCCGATCTCCGATACGTTGCGCTCCCCGCGTAACAGGCAAGAGAGGATCATGAGGCGCTGTGGTTGCGCAAAGACCTTGAGCTTTTCGGACGCGACGGTCGCAGCTTCGCGGTCCTCGTAAAATGCCTCGTTCATAGCGCGTCCGCAAAGCGGCAAAACCAGTCCTGGCGATCTTCTGCGATGTCAGATGGTGGGCAGAGCAAAGGCTGTCCTTCCCGCCATCCTTCAGGCGCAAGTTTCTGGGCACTGCCCACCACTTGCAGTGCTTTAAGCAACCGCAGCATCTCATCGACCGATCGCCCAACATTATGGGGGTAGCATGTGATCGCCCTTATGACCCCTTCGGGATCGATGAAGAATGTCGAACGCATAGCCATGCTGTCAGCAGATTGCTCGTCAACCATGCCATAGGCATGCCCAATCGCCATGCTCGGATCCTCGATTATCGGGAAGCGGACATCCGCTCCGAGCGTCTCTCGGATCGCTCTGACCCACGCCATGTGCGAGTAAAGGCTGTCGACTGACAGTCCCAACAGCGACGTTTCAAGGGCATCAAATTCCGACTGCCGACGGGCGAGTTCAGCGAATTCGGTGCTGCAAACTGGCGTGAAGTCAGCGGGATGGGAAAAAAAGATCACCCATCGTCCACGCAACTTTGAAAGCTGAATTTCGCCCCCGGTCGAACGGGCGCGAAAGTCTGGCGCGGGCTCTCCAATGCGCGGTGAGCGAGATTCAATTCTTTGGGCCATTTCCATGACGTCTCCTTCGACGCTCCTCCCTCTTGACGCAACAAGATTATTCGATTACACGATATATGTAAATGTGAATTTGTGAGGTTTTCCGTGGCCGACTCCGCTCTTGCAGCCGCCTCATCGCAGATCTCAGCCGCTCAAACGGACACCCCCCAGATCAAGGCGTTCTTTGACGAGCCGACCTTCACGGTGACCTATGTTGTTCATGATCCCGAGAGCCGCCACGCTGCGATCATCGACAGCGTGCTGGACTATGACCCCGCCTCGGGTCGCACCTCCTTCTCCTCGGCAAACGCGCTTGTCGCTTTTGTCGAGGAGAAGGGGCTTGCTATCGACTGGCACCTGGAGACGCACGCTCACGCGGATCACCTGTCAGCTGCGCCATATCTGAAGGAGAAGTTGGGCGGGCAAATCGCCATCGGCGAGCAAATCATCACGGTGCAGCAGGCATTTGGTAAGCTTTTCAACGCGGGCACCGATTTCGAGCGCAACGGTTCCGACTTCGATCATTTGTGGAAAGACGGTGATCACTTCCGGATCGGCAATCTTGATGTAACCGTGCTGCATGTGCCGGGGCACACGCCGGCCTGTATCGCCTATGTGATCGGCGACGCCGTCTTTGTCGGCGATACCATGTTCATGCCCGACTACGGCACGGCACGTGCTGATTTTCCCGGTGGCGATGCCCGAACCCTCTATCAATCTGCGATGCGGCTTCTGTCGCTCCCGCCGGAAACGCGGCTGTTCATGTGCCACGATTATCTTCCGGAAGGGCGCAAGGACTATGTCTGGGAAACGACCGTAGAGGCCGAGCGCCAAGCCAACGTCCATATCCATGACGGGGTAAGCGAAGACGAATTTGTCGCGATGCGCGAGGCCCGCGACAAGACGCTCGCGATGCCGCGCCTCATTCTGCCTTCTGTCCAGGTGAACATGCGCGCCGGTCATTTCCCGCCTGCCGAGGACAATGGCGTCACGTACCTCAAGATTCCGGTCAACGCAGTATGATGCTGCCCGGCTTCCCCAATGCCACCCCCGTCGCGGGGTTGGTTGGCGGCCTGCTGATCGGGCTTGCGGCAGCGATCATGCTGCTCGGACTTGGTCGCATCGCTGGTGTAAGCGGTATGTTGGCCCGCGCGTCGGGAATTTCCGATACGGGCACACCGCGCGCCATAGCGCTCGCGTTCATCGCCGGACTGCCGCTTGGTGCGCTCCTCGTCATACTGTCTTCCAGCAGTATCAGACCGCTTTTTACAGGATCAGTCCTGCAACTGGTCATTGCCGGACTGCTCGTAGGTTTCGGCACGCGCCTTGGTTCAGGCTGCACGAGCGGTCACGGGGTCTGCGGTCTCTCCCGACTTTCGCGCCGGTCGATGGTCGCAACGCTGACCTTCATGGTCAGCGGCTTCGCCACCGTTGGGCTGATGCGCGCTTTCGGTTTCATCAACGGATAGTCGGAGGACACCGGACATGAAGAGGAATATGGGAACGGTCGATCGGATGCTGCGCACCATCGCAGCCTTGGCGATCGGTTATCTCTGGTGGACCGGAACGATCAGCGGGGACCTCGGTGTCGGCTTGGCGATCGTCGCAGTTATATTCCTTCTGACAAGCGCGGTCAGCTTCTGTCCGCTCTACCGCCCGCTCGGCCTTTCAACCTGCGGCACTGGGAAGTGAAGGTCCCTGCCATCTCGTTGCTAGCGGGCACCTTGTTCGGAGCTGGGCTCACCATATCCGGCATGGCTGACCCCGCGCGGGTGCGCGCCTTCCTCGATCTGTTCGGGGCCTGGGATCCCACGCTTGCCTTCGTGATGGTCGGTGCGATGGTGCCGATGGCGATCGCCTGGTTGGTCCAGAAGCGGATGCCGCGACCGATCGTCTGCGAGGCGTTCGACTTGCCCGGTACAAGCTTGCTGGATGCCAAGTTGCTTGGCGGAGCGTCATTGTTCGGGATCGGTTGGGCGATCGGGGGACTATGTCCCGGCCCTGCACTCGCCGACCTTGCCATCGCACCAATTGAAGCCGGAATTTTCGTCGCCGCCATGCTCGCCGGCATGACCGCGCACCGCATCATTACAAAATGAAAAGAGGCCCGCTTCAGAGCGGGATCGAGGAGAAGCCATGGACATCAAGCCGCTCAATCGGGACTTTGCAATCTCCCCGCAGATTGATCTCGCCGACCTTCCGGCAATCGCCGCCCAAGGTTACAAGGCGATCATCTGCAATCGACCTGATAACGAGGAGAAGGGTCAGATTGCCGCTACGGAGCTTCGTGAAGCTGCCGAACGACTGGGCTTAGAGTTCGCGCATGCGCCCGCAGTCTCGGGGGCGATTACCGATGCGAATGTTGAGGCCATGGCAAGTGCGCTAGCGCGCCTTCCTAGGCCGATTCTCGCCTTTTGCCGCTCCGGCGCGAGGTCGACGAAGTTGTATGACCTCTCCTCCTCTCGGAGCCAATCGGCCCCTGTAGTCCATATTCACGATGTCGTGATTGTCGGCGGCGGTGCAGCGGGGATTGCGACGGCAGCAAGCCTTCTAAAGCGCAATCCGAAGCTCGATATTGCAGTTATCGAGCCATCTGAGGAGCATTATTATCAGCCCGGTTGGACTATGGTCGGCGCCGGTGTCTTCGAGAGAGAGTTCACACGACGCACTGAAGCGCAGGTCATGCCGAGCCGAGTGAACTGGATCCGCGCAGCAGCCTCGGATTTTGCCCCCGACGAAAACAAGGTGATCCTCAGTGATGGCGGCGAAGTCCGCTACCGTGTTCTCGTTGCCTGTCCGGGTATCAAATTGGATTGGAACGCTATTCCGGGCTTGGCCGATACGATCGGCAAGAACGGCGTGACGTCCAACTATGGCTATGATCTTGCGCCCTACACCAACAGACTGGTGAAGCAATTCAAGGGCGGACGGGCGCTGTTCACCCAGCCCGCAATGCCGATCAAGTGTGCCGGCGCGCCGCAAAAAGCGATGTACCTTTCCTGTCATCGCTGGGAAAAGGCAGGCGTCCTGAAAGACATCGACGTCCAGTTCCACACCGCCGGCGCGGTGCTGTTCGGCGTTGCCGCCTATGTCCCGGCACTGATGGAATATGTCGAGCGCTATGGCGCGCACCTCAACTTCGAATCGAAGCTCGTCGCGATCGATGGCGCCGCAAAAGTGGCGACTTTCGAACGCAAGGATAGCGACGGCACCGGACGCGTCGAAGAGCGCTTCGACATGATTCACGTCGTGCCGCCACAGGTCGCGCCGGATTTCGTGCGCACCAGTTCCCTCGCAGCAGCCTCCGGCTTCATCGAAGTCAACGAGGCGACGCTTCGACATGTGCGCTATCCTAATGTATTTGCATTGGGCGACGCCTGCTCCGCCTCGAATGCCAAGACCGCCGCTGCGGCGCGCAAGCAGGCGCCGGTTGTCGCGGTCAATGTACTTGCCGTGCTCGAGGGCAAGCCGCCGACCGCTGACTATGACGGCTATGGCTCCTGTCCGCTAACGGTCGAGGCTGGCAAGATCGTGCTCGCCGAGTTCGGCTATGGCGGCAAATTGCTGCCCAGCTTTCCCAATTGGCTGATCGACGGAACGCGGCCCTCGCGCCTGTCCTGGCTCCTCAAGGACACCATCCTGCCGCCGGTTTACTGGCATGGCATGCTCAAGGGCCGGGAATGGATGGTCGCGCCGCACGCGATCGAAGCGGCGCACTGAGCCATGCTTGAGCCGCTTCAATATGCCCTCGGCGGACTGTCAGGCGCGCTGGTGGGCTTTGTCCTCGGGCTTGTCGGGGGCGGCGGGTCGATCCTCGCCGTGCCGCTGCTGCTCTATCTCGTAGGCGTCCGCAATCCGCATGAGGCGATCGGCACCAGTGCATTGGCCGTCGCGGCCAATGCGCTTACTGGCCTCTGGAACCATGCCCATGCCCGCACCGTGAACTGGCGGTGCGGGGGGATCTATGCTGCTGCCGGCGTCGTCGGTGCGCTCGGCGGTTCAACGCTTGGCAAGAGCATCGATGGGCACAAGCTGCTGTTCCTGTTCGCGATCCTGATGATCGTTGTGGCAGTCTTGATGTTTCGCGGTCGCGGCGACCAGGGCGTCGAGGGCGCGCAATGCAATCGGGAGAATGTCGGCAAGGTTGTCAGCTATGGTCTCGGGACCGGCGCCTTTTCCGGCTTCTTCGGGATCGGCGGCGGTTTCCTCATTGTGCCGGGGCTGATCGCCTCGACCCACATGCCCATCCTGCGCGCGATCGGCACCTCGCTCGTCGCGGTCGCGGCCTTCGGTCTGACGACAGCGCTCAACTATGCGCTTTCGGGCTACGTCCTTTGGGGTCTGGCCGGCGTGTTCATCGTGGGCGGCATTGTCGGGAGCGTCATCGGCACGCGTGCATCGCAGGTACTGGCCGCCGAAAAGGGCCGGTTGAACAGCCTCTTCGCAGTCTTCGTGCTCGTCGTTGCCATCTACATGCTATTCAAGAGCTGGTCCGAACTCGCCAGCTGAACGGGGATATTCATGGACGCCATCATTCTCGCAAGGGCGCAATTCGCCTTCACGGTGAGCTTTCACTTCCTCTTCCCGGCCTTTTCCATCGGGCTGGCAAGCTATCTGGCCGTGCTCGAAGCTCTGTGGCTGAAGACCGGCAAGGGCGTCTATGCGAACCTGTTTCGCTACTGGCTGAAGATCTTCGCCGTCGTGTTCGCGATGGGCGTCGTCTCGGGCATTGTCATGTCCTACCAGTTCGGCACCAACTGGTCAGTGTTCTCGGACAAGGCGGGACCTGTCATCGGACCGCTGATGGCCTATGAGGTGCTGACCGCCTTCTTCTTAGAAGCCGGATTCCTCGGGGTCATGTTGTTCGGGATCAACAAGGTTGGGCGCAAGCTGCACTTCGTCGCGACGCTTGCAGTCGCGCTGGGGACTTTTATTTCCGCATTCTGGATCCTGTCGGTCAACAGCTGGATGCAAACGCCCGTTGGCTATGAGGTCGGCGCCAACGGCCAGTTCCTGCCGGGGCCAAGCTGGCTGACAATCATCTTCAATCCCAGCTTCCCCTATCGGCTCTTTCACACGGTCCTTGCCGCCTATCTGACGACCGCTTTTATCGTGGGTGCCGTCGGAGGATGGCATCTCTTAAAGGACCGCACCAATCCCGGCGCACGCAAGATGTTCTCTATGGCGATGTGGATGGCGGCGCTCGTTGCTCCGATCCAGATCTTCGCCGGCGACATGCACGGGCTCAATACTCTCAAGCACCAGCCGGTGAAGGTGATGGCGATGGAAGGCCATTTTCAGAGCCACCCGCACGGTGCGCCTTTGATCCTGTTCGGCATCCCCAACAGCGCTGAACAGCGGGTGTATTATGCCATCGAGATACCCAAGGCGTCGTCGCTGATTCTCAAACACGAACTCGATGCGCCCTTGAGTGGCCTGGACACCGTGCCACCAGCTGATCGTCCTCCCGTCGGTATCGTCTTCTGGGCCTTTCGCGTAATGGTCGGGATCGGTTTCGCGATGCTCGGGATCGGGATCCTGAGCCTCATCGCGCGCTGGCGCAAGGCGCTCTACGACTGGCCGCTGCTGCATCGCTTCGCTGTGCTGATGGGGCCGTCGGGACTGATCGCAGTGCTGTCCGGCTGGATCGTGACGGAAGTCGGACGGCAACCCTTCACAATCTATGGTCTGCTGAGGACCGCCCAAAGCGCTTCACCGCTGGATGCTCCTGCGGTCGCCTCGTCGCTGCTGGCCTTCGTGGTCGTCTATTTCGCCGTCTTCGGGATGGGCATCTGGTATCTGCTTCAACTCATGAAGAAGCCGCCTGAAGCACATGAACCGCCGCCCAGTGATGCGCCCATTCGCAGTGCGGGGATCACCCCGGCGCCGGCTATCATCGAGGGAGCTTCGTCATGATCGATCTCACCGTCATCTGGGCCTGTATCATCGGCTTTGCTATCATCGCCTATGTCGTGATGGACGGCTTCGATCTCGGCATCGGCATCCTGTTTCCGTTCTTCAAGGTCGGGCAGGATCGGGACACCGCGATGAACAGCATCGCTCCGGTCTGGGACGGAAACGAAACCTGGCTGGTTATGGGCGTGGGCGGCCTGTTTGCCGCATTCCCGCTGGCCTATGCCATCATCCTTCCCGCGCTTTACGCGCCGATGATCGCAATGCTGCTTGGCCTTGTATTCCGCGGCGTGGCATTCGAGTTCCGCTGGCGCGACCCGGCGCACCGTGCTTTCTGGGACAAGGCGTTCACGACAGGGTCGGTCGTCGCCACCTTCGCGCAAGGCATTGCGCTCGGCGCGCTGCTACAGGGCATCACGGTCGAGGGGCGCAGCTATGCCGGGGGTTGGTGGGAATGGCTGTCGCCGTTCAGTCTGCTGACGGGTGTCGGGCTGCTAGTCGGCTATGCCCTGCTCGGGGCTTGTTGGCTCAACTGGAAGACTGAAGGCGGGTTGCGACGGCAGACGGTGACCTATGCCGGGCGGCTTGGCATCGGCCTGCTCATCATGATCGGCGTGATCAGCCTCGCAACGCTGCGGCTCGAAACGCAATACTTTCAGCGCTGGCTGAGTTTCCCGGGCGTGGTCGCGACAGCGCAGGTGCCGCTCGCCACGCTCGTCGTAACATTCCTGTTTTATCGTAGCCTCCGATTGAAGCGCGATGCGCAGCCTTTCTTCTGGGCGTTGGCCCTGTTCGGGCTATGCTTGGTCGGCCTTGGTGTCTCGATCTGGCCCGATGTCGTTCCGGCGCGGGTGACGATCTGGGAAGCTGCAGCGCCCGTCCGCAGTCAGTTGTTCATGCTGGTTGGAGCCTCGATCATGGTGCCCGTGATCCTGGCATATACGGCCTGGTCCTATTGGGTTTTCCGGGGCAAGGTTGGCATTGAGGGGTATCATTGATGCCGCTCTGGCTGAGTCGCCTTGGATGGTTTTTCGGCATTTGGGCTGCTAGCGTTTTCGCGTTGGCGCTTGTGGGCGGAATGCTCCGCTGGTGGCTACGCTAAATGGCCCCTCGCCATAGGTGAGAGGCCAACACTCAAATTTCGGTATTTTTGGGCGTCTTCTACGTCGATCCCGAGATAGCTAACCATATTCTCGATCTTGCTATGGCCGAGCAGGATCTGGACAACCCGTAGATTGCCGGTCGCCCTGTATATGATCGATGCCTTCGCTCGGCGGAGTGAGCGGGTGCCGTATTCGCTCCGCATCAGGCCAACTCCTGTCAACCATTCATCTACAAGCCGAGCATAATGCCGAGGCCGTTCGTCGGGAGGTGCGGGAACGTCGGCTTGTAATCAGGGCTGCCGTTTAACATGTCACAGGCGAACGTCGGGAATGTCCCAGCGCCCGTGCCCGGCACGCCCTGGGCACGGGCGCCAGCAGATTCAGATCTCCGTGTTTTCTGCAAGGGCAAGCGCGTCCTCTACGTCGATCCCTAGATAGCGCACCGTGTTCTCAATCTTGCTATGGCCGAGCAGTATCTGAACGGCGCGAAGGTTGCCCGTCGCCCTGTAGATGATCGATGCCTTCGTTCGGCGAAGTGAGTGCGTGCCATACTCGCTCCGCATCAAGCCGACACCTGTCACCCATTCGTCGACAAGCCGAGCATACTGCCGTGTGCTCAGGTGCCCATTGTGATCAACCCGGCTTGGGAAAACATAATCGTCCACTGTTCCGCCCCGGCGTTCGAGCCATGCCAGCAAGCTCGCTCGAGCATCTGGCAGCAGCTCAAATTGAACGGGCCGACCTGTTTTCTGCTGCATGACGATTGCCCGCGTTCGGACCTGCCCGCCGCTTACAAGGTCGCCGATCTTGATCTGCACGAGGTCGCAGCCCCGAAGCTTGCTGTCGATCGCCAGATCGAACAGCGCCCGATCTCGTAGGCGGCGGCGCTGATTGAGGTAGAAACGGATTTCCCAAATCTGCTTCGGTTTCAGCGCCCGCTTGGCGCCCACGGTCCTTCCTGCATTCCAAACCGGGCGCTTGGTGGCGATGAGTTCTGTTTCAGGCATCTCCATGATCGTTCTCCTTTGGCCACATTGGCCTTCTGCAGAACGCTTGCCGACGAGGATGCGCAGGACTTGCTATAGGGCTCGTGCCGACCAACTCAAGACATTTGGCGTCATTGATGTGACCGACAGCTTTTGCCAGGATCCGCCATGCCATGGCTGCTGCCAATATAAAGTCGCCGCCCACCATGCGGAGCTTTGCCATCTGAGCGACATACCCAGAAGGTCAGCACTCTTTCCAGCATTCCTCTCGAGGACATTGCCTGGGCTGCGCATGCCGCGCGCCAGGCCATGGAGCGTGACCAGACGCCGCGGCTCTGGTTCCAGCTCTATTTCCAGGCTGATCGTGGGCATTCGCTTGAACTGGTGCGACGCGCCGAGGCTGCTGGCTATTGCGTCCTCATGGTAACGATCGATGCGGCCATGAAGCGATCCGAATTCGCACTGCCGGAAGGGGTCGAGGCCGCCAATCTCCGTGGAATGCCCCGCAGCGTCCAGAACAGCGCGGCTGCGGGCGGGCAGATCATCTTTGGAACGGCGCTGGCCGACGCCGCACCAACCTGGGACGATATCGCGTGGCTGCGCAAGCAGACCAGTTTGCCGATCATATTGAAAGGCATCCTTTCTCCTGCTGACGCTCGCATGGCACTTGATCATGGCGTTGATGCCATTGTCGTGTCGAACCATGGCGGACGCGTCACCGACGGTCTCATCACGCCCATGAAAGCGCTTCCATCGATCGCGCGTACGATCGATGGAAAATGCCCGATCCTTCTCGACAGCGGTGTGCGTACCGGCACGGATGTCCTCAAGGCGATTAGCCTTGGTGCCAGCGCGGTCATGATTGGTAGGCCGCAACTTCATGCCCTCGCGGTGGCAGGCATGGCCGGCGTTGCCCATATGCTTCACATGATACGGGCAGAGTTCGAACTCGCCATGGCGCAAGTCGGCGTGAAATCGCTGGACGAACTTGGTCCTGCTTATGTCACCTCTTCAGACTGATGTGTGAGGCCGGACGAATGTCCGGCCGCATGTTCCTCTAGGCGCGACATATGCACTATCCTCGGCGCTTCGAGGCCGGCGAGGCATAAACGCCGTAGCCCACCCTCTCGATCAAGCCACGCTTGGTCATCTTGCTGACGACCGAGCGAGACACGCCCATTCGGCCGAGATCGGCGATTGTTGCCGTGTCACGATCGCGCAAAACCGCAAAGACAACTGCCTGTTTGGGGGCGCCATATGTGCGATTTATGAGCCGGATCGAACGATCCTGTCGCTTCTTTGCCCGTTGTTCAGGAAGACCTGGGCACCGGGCGACATTACGAAAATCAAGTTTGCCGCCACGCCGGGTCAGGCCTGCTGCGCACGCGTCCAGCAATGCGTGCAGGTGCGCCGGCAGCCCGATGTCCATCGGCGGTATCTGGCGCTGGAATGCTGCTATGCCCCCAAGAAGCCGGATCTCATCCTGGTTCACAAATGGGCTGGACAATGTCGCTATCACGAAGCCTCGCTCGGTGGCGTGTTCACCCAGTGCTGCGAATGCCCGGATAGCGGCCTCTCCGACTTTGGCACTGCTGCCACCACGCAGAAGGCAAATTGCCAGCCGCTCCTCCCTTGTGAAGCGCTTCAAAGGAAGGAAGCGGCTGGACATGGTCAGAACTTCGCGCTGAGGCCGACCTTCACCGCAGTCGGTGAACCTGGCGTGATGTTGTTGTTGCTATGGGCATAGAGATAGTAACGCTTGCCAAGGATATTCTCGACATTCACCTGCAGGCTCAGCTCTGGCGCGATGTCGAAATAGACGGCGCCATCGAGCCGCGTATAGCCGGGCATCGCGACGAAATTGTCGGTCGAGGCGTAGCGCTTGCCCTGGTAGATCACGCCCAGCGCAGCGCCGAGCTGTTCGATCGGATCGAAGCGGGTCCAGAGCGAGGCGCTGTGCTTGGGCATGTTGGGCAGGATGTTCCCTGCCTGGACAGTGCCCGAGACATTGTCGAGGAAGGTGCCGTCGGAATAGGTGTAGGCGCCGACCATGCTGAGCTGCTTGGTAATGCTGCCCGCAGCACTGAGTTCGATGCCCTTGGTGCGCTGCCGTCCGATCGGCACCGTCGGCGAGGCCGCATTATTGGGATCGCTCAGCGCCAGAACATTGTCGCGATCCAGTTGATAGATGGCGGCGGCAAGGTTGAACGTGGGGAGAATGTCCCACTTCGCACCGATTTCGTAGTTCTGGAACTTCTCCGGCGCCAGGCTGGCGTTGGAAAGCGAAAGGCCGGTCAACTGGTCGCCACCACGCGGCTGGTAGGTACGCGAGTAGCTTGCATAGATGGAGGCATTCTCGGCCGGCTTGAAGATGAGGCCGGCGCGCGGAGACCAGAGATTGTCGGTCACGTCATAATATTCGGGAGATATGGTGCTGCCGCTCGTCCGGAAGGCGAGGCTGCGCCGATCGTGCAGCGTGGTCTTGAAATGCTCGTAGCGCACGCCCACGACGATATCGAACATGGGCGAGATGGCGATCTGGTCCTGGACATAGCCGGCCGCGACCTCCGCCACGCCGTTGCTGTTCGTGCTGCTCGAAATCATGGTCCAGCTGGTGGGCAAACGAACATTAGACGCCGAGATCGGCACGGTCACCGAGCTTGCATTGCCTGCAAAACGCCCTTCTTCCCGAATATTGTCGGATTTTTGGTGACCATATTCAGCGCCCACGAGCAGGGTATGCTCAATGGAGCCGGTATTGAAGATCGCATTGAAATCGGTCTGGTTGATGAAATTCTTGCGTTGCGTGGTGGCACGATAGGCCGAGATGCTCACGCTCGTTTCAGCTGCGTTGACCGCGCCGGGGAAGACGTTGGAATAATATTTGTCATAGTCGGCATAGCGGGTGCGGTTGCGGATCGAGACCGTGTCGCTGAACTTATGTTCGATGAACAGCGAACCGGCGTCGGTATTCGTACCGGTAGGGCTCTGGGTCGGATCGCCGAAGAACTGACCGCGCGGCGTGCGAAGCGGGCCAACGATATTGGTCGCCGAAGCGCCGAACCGAGCGGGAACGCCACGATCGGCGACGCGCTCATCCTCGAAATGCTCATATCCAAGCGAAATGGTCGTATCGGGACCAATTTTGAATGAGCCGGTCGGGTTGAAGCCCCAGCGGTTATAGTTGACGCCATCGCGATAGCTGTCGCTGTCCTGATAGACACCGGTCAGTCGGACAGCTGCAAAATCGCTGATCGGCGTGCCCAGATCAAACTGGGCGCGCTTATGCTCGAAGCTTCCGCCTTCCAGTCGGAAGGCACGATGAAGATTCCAGTCCGCAACCTTGGTAACGCGATTGACCACGCCGCCTACGCCGCCCCGGCCGAAGATCATCGCGTTCGGTCCTTTGAAGATTTCCAGCTTCTCGATGTTATAGAGGTCGCGATAGGTCTGGATATCGTCGCGCATGCCATCGACGAAGAAGTCGCCGGTGGTCGAATTGCCGCGGATCACCAGCGTTTCGCGATTACCCTCGCCCTGGGCCGAGAAAACGCCCGGGACATAGCGTATGGCGTCACCGATGCTGTTGGCTGCCTGATCCTCGATCTGCTTGACCGACACCACATTGACCGACTGGGGTACATCGATCAGCGGCGTATCCGTGCGCGTCGCGCTGATGCTGCGGCTGACCTTGTAGGAGCTTTCGGCTTCCCGATCATCGATCGCGGTGTCCGTGACCGTTACGGACCCGAGAACCTGCTCCTGGGCTATTGCGAGTGAGGGGGAGACCAGCGAAAGGAGGATGCCGGGCGCAGTCGACGCAAGCAGCGCCGATCGGAAAATCGCTGAATATTGCAAGGTTAGATCCCCTTCATTTAATGCGAATAGTTATCATTCGCGAGGGGGGTTAGCGCTTCGGTCGGGACGTGCAACTGGCCCAGGGATAAGGTTGGGATGTTGTATATGCCCCCCAATGTTCCGGTAACTTATCGCGCGAGACGAACCTCTACAGCAAAACCGGGCTTGTCCAGAACGGTCGCACAGCCCCCATGGATTTGCGCGACAGCAGAGACAAGGGCCAGGCCCAGACCATGTCCGTCGGTGGTGCGGCTGGCTTCGGTCCGCGTAAAACGGCTGAACAGTCGATCACGCTCGGTTGCCGGAACACCGGGACCATCATCGCAGACTTCAAGAATAACGAAAGCCTCGCTGGCAGTCAGATTGAGCGCGACCGTCGTGCCAGCCGGCGTATGCCGCAGCGCATTATCCAGCAGGTTGGTGATGAGTTGGGACAGCAATCGGGCATCGCCCCGGATGCGAAGCCCCATATGGATGGTGGAATGCAGCGCATGACCTGAAAGCTCGAAATCGGGCGCATAGGTTTCGACCACATCCTCGACCAGATCTCCAAGCGCCAGTTCCTGAAAATCTCGCTTGAGCGTGCCCGCCTCGATTTCGGATATGCGAAGGATGGCCGAGAAGACCTCGAGCAGTTCATGGGATTCTGCTATTGCCGCCTCGATCGCGCGCGTGCGCTTGTCTCCGCTGAAGGCGAGTGCTTCATCCAGACGATTATTCAGGCGCGTCAGTGGCGTTCGAAGGTCATGCGCAACATCGCTCGACACCTGTCGAAGATTCTCGACCAGGGCAGCATTGCGGTCCAGCATATGATTGAGCGACTTGGCGACGCCGTCGAACTCGTTGTCAGATCCGTCCAGCGGCATGCGCTGGGTCAGGTCTCCTCCGATAATGGCCTGGGCCGCATCGTCGAATCGGCGCAATCGACTGCGCGTTACAGCGCCAACGGTCCAGGCGCCCCCGACAGCCAGAAGAAGCATGGCGGCAAATGAGGCCGAAAACAGCTTCAGGATCGTGATGTCCATCTCGTCAATCACCGTGCGATCTGCTGCCACCAGAAGGCGGCTGCCGTCGGGCAGATCGGTGATGAGTGCCTGGGCTATGGCGCCATCCTTCCCGTAGTGCAGTAATTCGAAATATCCTGCCTTTGCCGGAATTTGCGCATCCAGTGCGCCGGCCAGCCGTCGTCCTTGGGGATCGACCAGAATATATCCGAGGCTTGCCGTGCTGTGCCCGGCATCGCGCTGATGAATGAGTTCGGCCAGTGCCGGGGTTCCGCCAGCACCCGCCCGCTCCAGCAAGGCGCTCGTCTCGGTGGCGGTTCGATGGTCCAGTTGCACCTCCATCGCCTCATGGGTCAGCGCATAGGCCAAGAGCCCGATCACAAGCGTCGCCAGAACGAAGGCCAGGCTAACCAGTGCCGTAAGGCCAAAGGTCGTTTTCCATGGGCGGGGCATTAATTGCTCCTGATCATGTAACCCGCGCCGCGAACCGTCTCGATCGCATCGACATCGAAGCCCGCATTCAGCTTCGAGCGAAGCCGACTGAGATGGGTCTCCACGATATTGGTCTTGGGCTCGAAGTCGAAGTCCCATACGCGTTCGAGCAGCATCGTTCGGGTAACCACGCGATGAGAATTGCGCATGAGTTCGGCGAGCAGCGAGAATTCCCGCGGTTGCAAAATGACCTTCTTTCCTCCGCGATGCACTGTGCGCCTGTGAAAGTCGATATCGATGTCGCCAACGGTCAGCCGGGACTGTTCGACTTGCGGTGCCTGCCGTCGACCAAGGGCATTCAAGCGGGCGAGGAGCTCGGAAAAGGCGAAGGGCTTGACCAGATAGTCGTCGGCGCCTGCCTCGAGCCCCTCTACCCGATCCGCTATTCGACCAATTGCGGTCAACATGAGAACGGGCGTGAGGTCGCCGGTCGCGCGCAGCATCTTGAGCAGGGATAGACCGTCCAGTCCTGGCAGCATGCGATCAACGATGATCGCGTCATAATTGCTGTCCGTTGCCTGGAACAGTCCCTCTCGTCCTTCCTCCACAAGGGTCACGGCATGCCCCACTTCCTTGAGGCCTCGGCTGAGGAATTCGCGTGTTTCCCCATCGTCTTCGATAATCAGGATATGCATGCGTTCTTCTACTCCATCACCCTGACCGGATCGAGCGGCTCAGGTGCTCGCTGCCATCCACCGCCCAGCGCACGGAACAGGGAGATATAGGATTGTGCCAGCAGATGATCCGACTGTCCCTTTTGAAGAGCAGCCGTTGCAAGGGTTCGTTCGGCATCGATCACCAGCAATGGCGACGCGTCGCCAATCCTGGCCCGGGCACTGGTTCGACGGGCGTAAAGCCCTGCTGCCTCTCTTGCCCGATCAAGCGCCTGGTTCCGGATGGCTTCGCTTTGTAGGCCTGCAAGTCCGGTTTCGACTTCCCTGAGGGCGCGCAGAACGGCGTTGTCGAACGAAGCCAGCGCAGCGCGTTCGGCTGCCTGCGCCTGCGCGATCTTGGCGCGCGCCGGCGCCTGGTTGGGGAAGGACCAGGAAATTAGCGGTGAGGCACTGGCAGAAAAAGCGCCGGACAGAAGTCCCAATGCGCCGCCCAGCGTGATCCTGGGATAGAGTTCGGCCCGCGCGATGGTGATCTTGGCTGTTGCCGAAGCAAGCTTGCGCTCTGCTTCGCGAATATCGGGCCGACGTGCCAGCAGTGCAGCACCGTCGCCTATTGGCACTTCGCTGCTCGCTCTGGGCAGCAGCGTGCAATCAACCTTGGCCATCTGGGGGGTGGTAGGCGGCAAGCCCTGAAGCGTTGCGAGCCGGAATCTTGCGCTGGCGGCAGCGGCATCGAAAGCCGGGATCGTAGCTCTCGATGCTTCAAGCAGGCTGGCGGCTTGCGCGACCTCAAGGGGAGACACTTCCCCTGCCGACAATTGTTCGCGAACGGCCTTGAGATTGCGTTCCTGCGCATCGACAATCTTGTAGGCCACCGCCCCATTCTGACGCGCCGCACATAGATCGATGTAAGCGAGCACGGTATCTGCCGCCACGGCCACGCGCACACCATCCAGCGCGGCCGCTTGCGCCTGCGCGTCAGCGCGGGCGGCCAGCGCTCCCGCACGCAGCCGACCGAACAGATCGATATCCCAGCTTATGGTTGCTGCGGCATCATAATCACTGCTCGACACATTGGCTGCGCTTGGCTGCCCTGCAGGATTGTCGATCGCTGCGCTGCTTTCGAGGATCGGTTGCGGAAGTCGCGCTGCGTCCGCCTGCCGGGTCGCAGCGCGCGCTGCTTCGAGATTGGCAAAGGCTGCGCGAAGATCGGCATTAGCTGCGAGGCTCGCTTCAACAAGCGCATCGAGTTGGCTGTCATTGAAAAGCTGCCACCAGTTTTCCGGCAAGGGTCGGTCGATCACATGTTCGCCACGCGAAAAGGGAGGCGGAGCCTGGGTAAGGCCCGATGCGGGTGGCGCGCCTTGCTGGGAGACACAGCCGCTTGCCAGGAGTCCAGCAGTCATCAGGCACGCGTGAAGGATGGCCGTTTTCATATTGCTGCTCCCTTCATGCGAGCATCTTGGGGCGAGGGCTCGGCCGGCCCAGCCGCATCCTCGCCGTACCGAGCGTAGAGGGCAGGCATCAGGAAAAGATTGAGGAGCGTGGATGATACAAGTCCACCAAGAATGACGATCGCCATGGGATGTTCGATTTCATGGCCCGGCGCGTTCCCCGCCACGATCAGCGGCACAAGCGCAAGGCCCGCGCAGGCTGCAGTCATGAGGATGGGAACCAGCCGCTCTTCTGCTCCGCGCAGAACAAGCGATGGACCAAAAGCCTCTCCCTCATGAACACGCAAATGGTGATAATGCGACAGGAGCATGATGCCGTTGCGTGCCGCGATGCCGATGACGGTGACGAAGCCGACGAGTGATCCCAGCGACAAGAGGCTGCCGGTGAACGCCACCGCCACAACGCCACCGACCAGCGCGAAAGGAAGGCTGACCGCAACCAGCGCAGTGATCCGGTGAGAGCGGAACTCCATCCACACCAGCACCAATATCCCGACAAGACAGAATAGGCCGGTCGTCCAAAGTCGCTGGCGCGACTCCTTGAGTGCTGCATATTCGCCAAGGACCTTGGCATGATAGCCTTGAGCAAAGCGGGTCCTGGCCACGATGGACTCAACCGCCTGGGCGACTGTGCCCAGGTCCGCACCACTGACGTTGAGCGTCACATCGAGGCGTCGTTGACCATCCTCGCGCTTGATTTCATTGGGAGCAGGCACCACTGCCACGTCCGCCACATCGCGCAGGCGTACCGCACCGCCGTTGGGCGTCTGGATCATCAGATCAGCGAGGGCATGCATGTCGCCTCTGGTCGCTGCCTCTCCCCAGAGCGCCACGTCAAAGGCTTTCTGATCGCGGTAAATCTCGCCAAGCTTCTGTCCGGCAACGAGGGATTGTGCCTGGCGGCGCACCTCGCCCGGCGTCAGGCCGAAGGTTGCCAGATCGCCGCTGCGGGGACGGATGCGGATCTGCGGGACCAGAACCTGCTGCTCGACCTTGAGGTCCGCTACGCCTTCCACTCCGGCTACCTGTTGCTTGATCCGGTCCGCAGCAGCACGAAGCTCATTCTGATCGGGGCCAAAGATCCGCACCACAACCGTCGCGCTTGCACCGGACAGAACTTCCTTGATCCGTTCGCGCAGATAGGTGAGCACATCCCGGAAGAGCCCAGGATAGCCTTCTATCACCTCCTTGATCCTGGCCACGCTGCCGTCATAGTCCGCCTTCTCGTCGAGACTTATCCACAACTCGGTGAAGTTCGGGCCGACCACCTCGTCGGCCGCTTCCGCCCGCCCGATATGTGCGCCGAAATTACGGACGCCCGGGATCGCACGAAGCTCCTTGGAAACCCGGATGGTGATCCGATCCATGGCTTCGATGGAGGCTCCGGGTTTTTCGAGCCAGTGCATGAGGAAATCGGTTTCGCGGAATTCCGGCAGGAACTGATCCTTGAAAGTCGCATAGCCAACACCCGCCAGAAGCAGGCCCGCTCCGATCACGATCATAACCGCACGCGGTGCGGCAATGATACGAGGCAGCATTGCTCCATAACGCCCCTTGAGCGCTCGTACGAAACGCGTGTCACCTTCATGTTTGACCGGAGCATTGGGTAGCAGAAACAGGCAAAGGGCAGGGGTTACGACGAGCGCAACCAGCAGCGATGCTGCGATCGCCAGGACATAGGCAATGGCGAGCGGCTGGAAGAATGTGCCCGCGACCCCGCCCAGGAAGAAGATGGGGAGAAAGACCAACATCACGATCAGCGACGCGAAAACCACCGCAGAGCGCACCTCTAGCGACGCTGCCAGTACGACTTCGAATGGCGTCCTGGGATTATCGGCCTCGCGGTTGAGGCGGAGCCGCCGGGCAATATTCTCGACGTCGATGATGGCATCGTCGACGACCTCTCCAAGCGCGATCACCAGACCGGCAATAACCATGGTATTGATGGTCGCCCCGCTCCAGAGCAGGACGAGCCCGGCACCGAGCAACGACAGGGGAATGGCGACCAGACTGATAATCGCCTGCCGCCAGTCCCGGGTAAAAAGAAACAGAACGACCGCCACGAGGAAGCAACCAATCGCGAGTGCGCGGGTGAGATTGTCGATCGAGCGTTCGATGAAGGTCGCAGGTCGGAAGATGCTGCTGTCGACCTTGACGTCCTGCAAACCGGGCTTGAGCTCCTCCAGGGCAGCTTCGACCGAGCGCGTGAGTTCGAGAGTGTTGCCTGTCGGCTGCTTCTCTACGATGAGCATGATGCCTGGCCCATCATCAATGATCGCGTTCCCGATCGGCGCGGCATAGCTCTCGGTCACCCGGGCAACATCGCCTACGCGGATCGGTGCATCGCCGGTCAATTTGACGACAGTCCGAGCAAGGTCGTCGGCTGTTTGAACGGCGCTTGGCTGCTGCACCGCGAGGCGCTGATTGGCGTTGTCGACAAAGCCGCCGCCTCCCACCAGGACGGCATCACCGGTTGCCAGGCGCAGTTCGTTGAGAGTGACCCCAGCCGCACGTAGCTTGTCAGGGTCGACGAGAACCTGAAGCTGACGATCGCGCATGCCCCACATGGCGACATTGGCGACGCCAGGCACGAACATCAGCCTGGGTCGAATAGTCCAGCGAACCAGTTCGGACAGTTCCATCTGATCGAGCTTTTTCGAGGAAATGCCGATCTTCATGGCGCGGCTGGTCGACGAAAGCGGGGCCAGCATGATCGGAGGGCGTGCGGCAGCAGGCAGTCGAGCCTGTGCCTGGGTAACCCGCTCCTGCACCATCTGCCTTGCACGGAAGACATCCGCGCCGCGCTCCAGGAGAAGGACCACGGACGAAAGACCCAGGACCGACTTGGACCTCAGCGTGGCTATACCAGGCACGCCATTCACCTGGGTTTCGATCGGAACGGTAATGAGGCTTTCGACTTCCTCCGTCGAGAGCCCTGGCGCTTCGGTCTGAATCTCCACGATCGGCGGCGCAAATTCTGGAAAGACATCCAGCGGCACATCGGTCGATGCCCGCAGTCCGAGCACGACCAGGATAGCGGCAAGAACAAGAACGATGACGCGCTGCTGAAGTGCGCTGCGGACGAGCCAGGCGAGCATCAGTGCGCCACTCCGAATTCGGTGCCGAACAGTTCCATGGCGCCGACCGAAACTACCTGTGCTTCAGGCGCCAGGCCGCGGATGACGACAGCGCCATCCTGCCCGCTCGACAGGGCTTCGATGCGCTGCCGGATGAAATTGCCCGGCGCCGTCTGGAGATAGACCCATTCTCCGCCGTAAATGTCCCGCACGATCGCACTGGCTGGGACGGAAAGCCCTTCCTGGGTCTTGCCGAGGGGAAGTCGAATGCCGACGCGCTGTCCCACGCGCCAGAATTGGTCGCTATTATCGAGCGCATAATAGAGGTCGACCGTACCAGCTACTGCATTGGCCGACGGCGGGGCTTGAACCGGTGTCCCTTTGCGTCCTCCCTGCGTTGTTCCCAGGGGCGCGACGATGATGGATGCATTGCGGTTGATGGCAGCAACATCTGTGCCGGCGACGGAAACGCGGACCCAGAGACGTGACTGGTTGCCCAACGACGCAACCGCGGGCCCGAGCAAGCGTCGTTGCTCGATCGCAACCTGGGCCTGGGCCTGGGCTGTTGCGAGCGCTGCCGCAGCCTCGTCCCGCGCCCTGACGCTTCCAGCTTCTTCTGCAACGAGCCTGCTGGCGCGTTCCAGCGCAATGCGCGCGAGCCGAACCTGCGCGCGCGTCCGCTCGACCTCGCCGTCGGCGCTCGCCTGGCTGGCACCAATTTGTGCCAGATTGCTGAGAGCACCGGTGGGTACGCCACCAGTCCCATTGGGAACGACGATTTCGCCGCTCGTTTCTCGCGCCAGCGCAGCCGTTCCCGCACCAACCCTGGTCGTCTCGATGCCGAGCCTTTTTACAGCTTCGGGCTTCAGCGTCAGCCTGACCAGTTCGGTCTCATGCGCGACAACCTCACCATGGGATGGAGGCGAAGAAGACTGCTTGCCCTGCTGACTGCAGGCGCCGAGCATTACGAGCGCGCTCAATGGCAGAAATAGGAGAGAGGTCGTTCGGATCATGCTGCTCACCGATAAATGGATCGGTTCGAGCCCTATCGAACTTGTCTGGCGTCCAAATCTCGCCAACTATACCATTTGTCCATCTTTGCTGGAAAAGTGGCTACAGCCCTCAAAATCGCAAAGCCATTGCAATCCCGCCCCCCTGCCCATCGCTCCAGGGAAGCATTCGAATATTGTTGTTGCGCCTGGTCGTGAGAAGCAGGCCTGATGCTTCGCCCAGAAGGGCCCCGGCAGCGACATCATACCAGTGATGTTTGGTACCCTGGACACGAGAGATTCCGACGATGGTCGCAACCAGATGGGCTGGAAGCCCGACTTTCCAGCCGTAGCGGTTCTGGAGCGTTGCAGCTGCCGCAAAGGAAGTGGCGGTATGGGTGGACGGAAAGCTCCGCCGGTCGCTGCCATCCGGGCGGGTTTCGGGAAAGATATCCTTCAGTCCAAGAGACACCAGCGTCGCGGCACCGACACTTCCACTTGCCTGAAGCGCGCCCTGCCAATCCTCCTGAACGAGGGGCGTGCCGAGCGCGGCAATCACCAGCGCGTCTCGACCGATATTACTGGTATCGCGCCACGTCCGGTCGGACGCCTGAGCAAATCGCGGCGTGAGCAGGACACAGCAAAATACTGCAATTACGATGAAAAGCCGCATGAAGATCCCCTGCCAGGCTGGATGCCCGTGCCGGCAGGACGGCGTCATCCAAGGGGTGCCTCAGTCGAGAAATGCCTGTGCAGCGAAAATTATGGGAAATGCTGTTGCGCTCGTTGAAACTAATGGTCCGATAACGATCTGGAGGGCGCCATCCCCCTCTCCTGCCCTACGCTATCAACGATCGTTTCTGAGCGCCCACCATATGATCCTGACCATGAGGGGCCAGCACCGACAGGTGCATTGGCGCTGGAAGGCGGGTTCGAGGGAAGATAGGACGGGATGCTTCTTTTCGGGTTCCACATCGAACCTCACAAGATTTCTGCGGCGGAGGCGGCCGCGCTGTGCGGGCGGTTGGCCGGGTAAGGGCGCCATTTTCGATGCGGAGGTTTCAGGCTGCATGGCGCACAGCAGTTCGCAGCGAGGAATAGGCCTCGAACAGCCAAGAAAAATGCTCGTCCATCGTGGTGACTGAAGCTGCCGCGGTTGCGGCTCGACTACGCCAAATGTCCGGATCGGTAGCTGCGAAATTTTCTATCGCTTCAACCAGACTTGCCGTGTCACCTGCACGGAAACGGAGACCGATTCCTGAACGCGCATGATCGGCAGCGCCTCCTTCATCGGGCACGATCACGGGGACGCCGCTGGCGCGCGCTTCGGCGGCGGTCATGCAGAAGGTCTCTGCCTCGCACCCGTGGACGAGGGCATCGGCGCTTGCCAGCAGGCTCGCGAGTCGCCGCCGGTCGGTCGTCGGCGCCAGCAGATGGATATGCGGGTTGTGCGCGGCTGCACGGCGCACCCGCGCGCTGTCCCGACCATCACCCAGGAGCACCAGGCCGACGGGCCGACGGTAACCGGCGAGCGTCGCAGCCTGTATGACCATTGGCCATCGCTTCTCGGGTGCATGCCGGCCGACCCCCATCAGCAGCAGGCCATTTTCATCCAGGCCGCATCGCGCGAGAAGATGCCGCCTCAAAGCTGCGTCGCGATGCGACGGGGTAAAAATATGGGGCTCTACCCCCATGGGGACGGTACAGACCGAACCGACGCCCCCGGCGCGCAGGCGCGCGGAAAGACTGTCATTTGCGCTCACGACCATGTCGAAAGCCTGTCCGAGCCGTCGCAAATGTCGCCAGTACCAGTCAAAGCCCCGGTCGATGGCTGCCCGCGGCGCAACATTGCCGAACCAGCGATAGGCGTAAGCCGACAGAGGATCTGCATGCATTACCAGTGCGCGCGGGACATCGCCGCGCCAGCGTGCAACCATGGAGGCACTCGACCATGGCGACGATGCTTCGACCAGGTCGGGGGCAAGCGCGTCCAGCATGCGATGCAGCGCTGCCTCATCATCGAAATAATGATAGCGCCGATCCAGCGGAAAACGCTTGGCTGGAATGGTCACGACGCTCCCGCCGCGCGCAGGCCGCCGCGCCAGTTTCTCGCCCGGCGCAAGGATGATTATGTCATGCCCCGCCGCTGCGCCGGCATGCAGTTTCCGCTCTACATAGGTCTTAACCCCGCCGCCCTGCGGCGCATAAAAAGCGCAAACGTCGACAATTCGCATGGGCTAGCGCTCCAAAGGTCCGAAGGAAAACAGGCCGCGCCGGTAATTGAGCCTGATGGGAATATGGGCCGGAGCGGCGCCTACGCGCGCCGATGCCTTTGCCGCTGACGGTTTCGACAATCCGAGTTTGGGATTGCCCGCAAAACCTACGCCGTCGATCGAGAGCGAGAATTTCCGGTTGGCATCGCGATCATGCATCAAGCTGATCGCGTAGACGCCGGGGCCTGGTGCCCGGATGCACAGCGTCACTGACCCCTGGGAGGGGACGGTTTCCTCGACCCGCCGAAACACCTTACCTTCCGAAATCAGGATATTGTCGTCGGCGAGAAAATCGGCGTCATTTGCTGGGTAGAGCTCAAGCTTGAGGCGTCCCCTGCGGTCCTTCAGTCCCTCGACCGACACGAGAAAGGCTGACCCGCTTTCATTTGGCCGACAGAGCCCCTCAGCCTTGCCCAGATCTGGCGATGAAGGGATCGGCGCAGCGGACATCATGGCAAACAGGATCATGTCCGATCCTTGATCAGGCCGTTCATTCCCAGAAGCAGACCGACAACAAGATGCGCGGCAAGAATCAGCGTGGCCATCAAAGCCATCGCCGAAACAATGTCGCTGTCCCGTCCGATCAAGAAAGCGGCCACACCCGCAAAGACGACGTCCTTGTTGGGAAGCAGGGGCAGCCTGGAAAGCAACTGTCTGATCGTTCCAAGGATGATCCACATGCTCAGGTCCACCGAGGGGAGCAGCAGGTGCCACATCATGGCGGCCAGCAATGTCGTGGCCAGGATACGCAGCACGTGAATGGCGGAAATCAGCCACAGTTCGTGCCGAGGCAGCGCGAACAGCCGATTGCGCAAAAGCATGGCAAGCATGGACGTCAGCAGGACGAAGAAGATGGATCCCGATATCTCCCATCTGCCAATCCCCGCGACGCCGCTGCCCAGAAGCGGGAAGGCGAAGATCATCATGATCAGCGTCACGACGTTGCCGGCGAGCGCAGACAGGATGGTGACGTCCTTGAGCGCCGCAAAGGGTGCGGACCTGATGTCGGCGCTACGCCTGGCCCATGCGTAAAAGTAGACCTCGCCAAGATAGCCCAGCAGAATCTCGTTGCTCACCAGCTTGCGAAGAAGCGCGCCGAAGCCCGCCGCTGGAATATGCCAGAGTCGCCGAAAAATGACCCATTCCGAGATCGGGCCGGCAAGATAATAGGCGGCGAACGCGGTCCAGAATATGGGTGTTGTCGGCAGAAGCTGCAGGAGGTGGGCCGTGTCCAGGCCCCTGAACTGCTGCAGGACCGCCAGCAGGATCAGCAGCGAGATGATCGGCCCCGCCCATATCGTCCAGTTGCGCCCTGTCCGTATCAGCGGCTCTGGCGAGATCATGGTGCCAATGGCTGGCACCGTGGGCTGGAAAACGAGATTTGAGGAAAGGACTGAACCACCTGAATTCGGGTCCGTCATGATCGTCTCTTGATAGTTGCGTCACCCATGGGACGGCGCACTCAGGACCGAACCTCAGCTTGCGGATGGCAATTATTTTCGGAGATAGAGTTGTATGTAACATGTTTAAAACAGGTGATATAATCGCCACATGCCTGTTCGATCGTGAAACGTTTCGCCTGGGAATAGCTGGCATCCTCGCATTGATCCATGCGGCGGGCTGCAGCGATCGCAGCAGCCAGATCATAGAGATTGCCGACAGGGACGAGCGTCGCCAGACGTCCATGTTGCGTGAGTTCGGACATGGCGGAACTGCAATCGGTCGCGATGATCGGAAGTCCGGCGCCGAGCGCTTCGATGATCACCGCTGGTACGCCCTCATAATTGGACGATAGCAAGAAAATATCGAATCCGGTGAGGTGCCTCGCCGGATCGGGCACATGGCCCTTGAAACGAACCCGATCTTCTATGCCTAGTTGCAGGGCCAGCGCAGCCAGGCGTTCGCGCTCCGGCCCGTCTCCATATATCGTCAGGCAATCGCGCGTTGTTGCAGCGACGGCGAAGGCGCGAAGCATGAGCCCGAAATTCTTCTGCGGGACAAGCCTTCCGACCGCCACGAATTGAAGGCCCTCATTTTCCTGCCGTCGACGGCCAGTGGCACCGGCTCGTAAAGTCTCGAGTTGGCGCTGGTCGATCGCAGGGTCGGCTATGATGGAGATGCATCTCGATGGGATGTGGATGGCGGAGGATATCTCCCTTTCCATTGCATGTTCCATACCCACGAAATGATCGATGAACCGGGCATGGAGGCGCACCCATAGCCGATACAG
Organism: Sphingobium sp. SA916; assembly: GCF_002894065.1. Classification (NCBI taxonomy): domain Bacteria; kingdom Pseudomonadati; phylum Pseudomonadota; class Alphaproteobacteria; order Sphingomonadales; family Sphingobiaceae; genus Sphingobium; species Sphingobium sp. SA916. Next base: position 43,217 of record NZ_LXYF01000030.1, on the reverse strand, counting down.
CGTGCGGATCGGCATGGGCATATCCCTGCGCTCGAGATCATTGCTGATCTTGGCGACAATAGGGGGACAACGCCTGCCAAGCAGCAATTTCATCGCCAGCGCAACGACCGTGTAGCTGTTGCCGGCACAAAATAGCAGATCAGGCTGGAGCCGCCGAATGACGGCCGGCAGGGTAATCATCATCCACAGCGTCTCGAACCGCCTGGTGGAAAAGGGGGGCTGGCGTGGCTGATGGAATTCGAGCGCGCGGGCGAGTTCGTTCCGCATCGGGCCATCGGACCGACCCATGAAGAGAGGGGCTTCAATACCGGCGCCCCGCCAGGCGCGGACAAGACGCAGCGCGATACGTTCCACGCCGCCGGCTTCGAAGCTGTGAAGAAATGTCAGCACGCGCATATTCGGTTCAATCGTCCAGCAAATGCCCATAGCGGCTCGGCCGGCGGGTCAGGACCGCCCGCTGCAGAACATCATTGATGCTGAGCATGATAGCCGGCTGGGTCGTGTCACCGGGATGGACGGCGACCCTGAAATTCTCCGACCGGTGCAATAGCGGCGGTAGGAGATATGCGACCGCCAGGGATGATGCCATGCGGAGTTTGCTCCGGCTGGCCCATGTCATGACCGGTCCACGCGCCAGAGTTTGCCCAGTCATGGGTGACCAGATCTTCATATGATCTTCCGCAATTGGGAAACCGAGTTCCTCAAGCGCTGTCAGGGCGGGTTCTCCATACAGCCAGGCCGGCGCAACAAAGCCGGCAATCGGTTGACCGGTAATCTCCTCGATCAGGGCCCGCCCGTCTGCAAGCCGCTGACGGGCCGTGGCGAGATCCAGTCCGAGAAATTCTCCCTCGCCAGCTGTCATGTGCTGAGCCTTGAACCGGGCGCCAAGGCCGCCGTGGCTGGCTCCGTCACGGTGAAACCAGCCATGCAGGAAAATCTCCGCGCCGCTTTCCGCCCATCGGCGAACCCGGCCAGCAAAGGGTGAGCGCGCCGAAATAGGATGATCGCCCCAATGGTTGGGGACCACCAGCATCGCGGTCCGGTCAAGCCGCACATAGGGGGCGACATGATCGACGAGGCGATCCACCTGGCCCTCAAAAGCTGGTCCGACGTCGTGGATCGAGAATAGAAGTCGCTTCTCTTTCATAGATGATAGCGAAAGCTGGCCAGGGCGCGCGCATCGTTGACAATGGCTGATCCCTCCAGGCCGGTGAGATCCATTGCGGGGCGACGCATGTCACTGACGCAAAGGCGCCAATCGATCGATCCGGAGACCCCCGGTGCCGGACTGGCAAGGGCAAGCTCAGGGCCAGAACCGGTCAATGGGGCGCCCCCCAGCGTCTCCGCCAGGCGAGTAAGGGCATCATGCCGTGACGGGCGAGAGATGGACCGATAGTCCAAGGAAAGGCGAGAGCCCCGCGCATCGTCGATGGCAAGCCCGATACTGGCAATATTGGTCGACAACCGGCGGGGGTTGATCTCCACGACATGGAGGCGTCGCCCCATATGCGCGTAATCCCCGTTCAGCGACAGGTTCAGCATATCCATCAATGGTATGGCCGCATTGAAGGATATGCTTCTCAAGGACCAGCGATCCTGATCAGCGCTTCCATCCTGATGAACAAAGGATGCGGCACGGTTGGCGGACAGACGCAGGCTGGAAGGACCAAGCAGCAGATTGAGCGAACGGGATCTGACCCGTGCCAGATCGAAATGATCGGTGGGCGTCGCGACGGCAAGCGCGTAGGTCTTGGGGGCGTGCGCAACCGGTATCCCGTGCAAGAGCCTGGCATTGCTCGCTACCAGTAGGGGAGCATAGCGTGGATCTTCATTGGCGGCTCGAGCCGGCATGGCTTCAAAAGCTCCGAATAAGACCAGCGTCACGATCCCGAACGCATGATGCGCAGATATAATCATCAGCTCACATCTCCCCGTTGCGTGCCTCGACGGCGTGGTGAGATGGAGACCTCAGCTTCAAGCCCAGCAATTTTTTCCGTGATGGAAACTGAGGTGCCCGTGCATTCGCATCGTCGCAGGCGGCGAATACGGGAGACACAATTTGCGGACCTCGAAGGCAGTTCTGATCGCAGCTTCGCTCATGGGCATGCTCGGCGCTGCGGCACCGACCCCGTCATCGCCGGATCTGACGCCCAGGCTCCCGCTGCCTTTCGACGGGCATTTGTCCGTGCTGACCTATAATATCCATGGTCTGCCCTGGCCCGTCGCAAGAGGGCGGACACAGGCATTCGCGCAGATTGTGCAGCATTTGCGGACCATGCGCGAGGATGGGACGCAACCTCACATCATCGTTCTGCAGGAAGCCTTTACGACTGACGCTCGGGCGATCGGCCGGGCAGCGGGCTACCGATATGTAGTGGAAGGTCCGGGCGCGCAGATGCCTGGACAGGGAAATCTGCCGTCCGGCTCGCATGCTCTGACAGACGCTGCCGCATGGTATCATGGTGAAACGCTCGGCAAATATGTCGGAAGCGGGCTTCAGATCCTGTCCGATTATCCGATTGCGGGCGTCCGGAAAATGGCCTTCCCGGCCTTTGCCTGTGCAGGATTTGATTGTCTGGCAAACAAGGGCGCGCTGCTGGTCAGCGTCGCTCTCCCCGGGCAATGGGACAGGGTCGATATCGTCACGACGCATCTGAACAGCAGGCGTGCGTCACGGGTCCAGGATGACCGATCGCTGGCCGCCTACCGATTGCAGGTCGATTATCTCACCAACTTCATTACGAGCGCGCATGATCCATCGCGGCCCCTGATCGTTGCTGGGGACTTTAATGTGGGCAGCGTTCCAGCGCGCAAGCAAATGCTGCTCTCCAGGGCTCAGTCCAGATGGTGTCAGGATGGCGATATTGACGACGCCTATGGAGAAGCGGCCCGTCGTGGCATCGCTCTTTCGGCCGATGCGCGTTTTTCAAGGAAGCGCGCCCGCGACTGGCAGTTTTTCACACCTGGCCGACGTACCGACCTCGAGTTGAGCAGCATCGATGTCCCGTTCGGCCATGAACCGGACGGAACCATGCTGTCTGACCATGTGGGTTATTCTGCGACCTATCAATTGCGCAATCGCCAGCCTCTTACCAGGATCGCGCCAGGGCGAGTGTAAGGGTGCGAGGTCGGATTGGCGTATATTGCGCTTCCTCCCGGATCGCGAAAGGATTGCCGAAGGAGAAGCTGTCACCCCGAATATCGAACAGATTGTCCATATTGACGCTGAGGGTCCAGTGGCCTCGCGTCGCCTCTGCATGGGCGGACGCGGTCGCATAATTGCCCATGCTTCGGTCCAGATCATCGTCGAAGGACAATCTTGCTTTCCCGATATAATTGGCCTGCAGCCCGGTCCTGGCCTGCCAGCCACCGGCCAAGGCGAAGGATTTGCCAAAAGATGCCCGGCCAGCGAAGGCCGGGGCTATGGGAAGGCTGCGATCATCGAGCTTGACGCCATCGGCCGCACGCGTGAGCAAGGCCGACTGCGCGCTGCCACCGGCGGAAATGGTAAAGCCATTGCCCAGATTCCAATCCAGAGCGATCTCGGCTCCGATGATCCGTCCCTTGCCTGCATTGCGGGTAGAGACCAGCCCATCTTCGAGCAGATAGTCCGACTGGATGTCGTTCCAGAGCGTGTAATAGGTGCTAGCTGAAAGGGACCAGCGACCATCAAAGGCAGTCTTGCGAAAGCCAAGATCGAAGGTGCTCAATTCGTCCGCATCGAATTGGCGCGCCGACGTGGTTTCCGCAGGCGCCAGACCTCCAGGACGCATCGCCCTTGCATAGCGGAGATAGACAATACCTGATCCGTTCAATCGATAGGAGATTGCAGCGCTGGGAGACAGGATGGTCTTGCGCGCACGAACGGGCGTGATCCTGGGTTCGTCACCGGTTCCATCGCGCGTGATGCTCTGAAACAGGCGCGCGCCGATCGTCGCATCCAGGCGATTGAAGAGCGGCAAGGTCGCTTCACCGAATATCGCATATTCGACAACCTGCCGATCGTAGATTTCCACTATGGCGGGATCGCCCCCTTCCGGGGTGACGGAAGCCTCCCCTCGAGTGGTCGCCCGAAGGTAGGAAAGGCCAGCAAGCCAATGCTGCTCGCCTTGAGGTGCGATGCGCAGTTCCTGGTTCAGCACCGTATATCGACGATCATCGTCGAACCGGACCTGGCCCGTCAATCCGAACTGGTCGGCAGCGCTGCTGGCATCGAGAATATAGTCGAAACCATGCTCGACATAGCTGGTCGCCGACGTCAGTTCCAGCGTACCGATATTGCCTTTGACGGTGCCATGCCACAGCTTGAAATCATTGTCGGTGGGCTCGGCAATGGGATGATCACGCGACAGCATTTCGTCGGATTGAAGCACATATTGGCTGTCGCGCGCATTGATGTCCTGCAGCATGAAGCCTGCATCGACCGTCCATCGCTCTGAGGGCTGCCATCGCAGCGCTATCCGCGCGCCGACGGTCTCCGTTGAATTGGTCGCCTTGTCGGAACCATCATTGGATATCCAGCCGCCTTCCAGAAGACGATAGCCCACGGCGCGTAATGCCAGGCGGCCATCGACGACAGGCAGGTTCATGATGCCCTCGGCGCCCGTGCCCAATTCGCCATGCTGAACGGCCTGAGCTGACAGTCGCGCCAGGGCATAGCTGTCATCCAGTTCGGCCTTTCTGGTGACGATGTGATAGATGCCACCCAGTGCGCCCGAACCATAGAGCGGCCCTTGCGGTCCCTTGAGGACTTCGATCCGATCGACATCGATGAGCCGGAGATCGGGATCCGGCGCATTGAATGTCACCCTTGCCTCATCGACCTGGACTGCAACCGTCGATTGGCTCAGGCCGTTGAATGGGCTGTCGGCAACCCCGCGGATAAACTGTCGGTTACGCCCTGGTCCCATGTTGGTCATGGCCAGGCCTTCCATGTCGAGGCTGATGTCGCGGGACGTCGGACTTCTCGCTCCCCCCAGCGGATCAAGCGACAGCACGGATACTGATAAGGGGATATTCGCGAGCGGCTGTGGCCGCTTCTGCGCGGTCACGATGATTTCACTTGCCGCAGGCGCCACTGTGGGGGCAGGCGTGCGAGGGGATTGTCGGACTGCGATTACCGCCGGCTTGGGCTCGATACGATAGAGGCGATCACCGATCCTGAGCGCTTGAAGTCCGGTTCCTTCGAGCAACCGCGCCAGGGCTTCCTCGGGCGACAAGCGCCCTTTCACACCACGCGTTTTCAGTTGTGTGACATTGGCCTTGAAGCCGATGGAGATACCCGTCGAGGCGGAGAATTTGTCCATCGCGGCCATGAGCGGCCCGGGCGCGATATCGAGACTGACTACCGGTGCGCGTGCAAGAACCGTTTCCGGGCCAATCTCACCGGCCAGCAGCAATATGCACAAGATCGCCTTGCTGACGCACTTCGAGCCCCATGACGGCCGCCAGGTCGCTGGCAAGTTTCGATCCGTCACCGATGACAAGAATGCCCGAAAAATGCTTGTTCTCCAGCGCGGAATCGACAGAAATCCTCTTGCCCGAATATCGTTCGATGTCGCCAGCCACCATTGCAAGCGGCGCATTCGTATAGGTCAGCCGGCCACTGCGCCAGCTTCCCACTTGGGAGGGCTCTACCGTGCTGAGTGTCAATAGACCATCCTTGCCGACCAACTGATGGCCGGCATCGACCCTGACTGCCGAAGCGGTCTGCGCGCCGGCGACGGAAACCGCCCCCTGTGCGACACCGACCCGCAAGGCAGAGTTTGCAAGATTGACCGAAAAGCGGGTGCCAATATCGGTAACGCGATAGTTGCCGGCCGATACGGTCAGGACGCGCGAGGGATCGTGGCGGACGTCAAAATAGGCCTCCCCCTTCGCAAGCTCGATTTGCCCGTCATTCTTTGCCGATACCAGAATGGCGCTTCCCGGCGACAGGGTGACGCTGGTGCCGCTGGCCAGAGCGATCATGCGCGGCGCTGAGCCTTCGTTGCTGTAGGCAATGGGTCTGGATGTCTGCCAGAATGTCGGGAGCGCAACGGCAAGCGCCAGGCAAGCGGCGAGAGCACCGCCCATCACCAGTCTCGGCTTCCAACGGTGTCTTGGATCGATTTCGGCGACAGGAGGAGAAGGCTCATGGCTCAGAACGTCCCGATGTTCGCGGACAGCAGCATCGACCAGGGCAATCGAATCAAAGGCTTCCCGGTGCCGGGGGTTTGCCTCCAGCCACGCGAGATAGCCGTCCCAATCCGCATCGTCGTGCTCGAGCGCCGCCTGCCAGGCAATCGCCTGGTCAAGCATCGCTTCGTCAAAATCCGCACGCGCCGTCATGGCGATTGCCCTTCCACCTGTTTGATCACTGTGTGACGATATCGTGACGGCATTACCTCAGTCCGTGAGCGCGCGGCGAAGATATTTCATGGCGACGGCCATATGTTTTTCGACGCCGCTCTTGCTGATGCCCAACTGCGCAGCCACCTCGCCATGTGTCAGCCCTCGAAGCTTGTGCAGTTCGAATGCCCTTCTTGCCCCTTCCGGCAGCGTCTCGAGCGCCGTTTTGATGCGCTGCACTTCCTCGCGCGCGATGATCTGGTCCTCGGCGGTTTGCGACCGATCGACCGGGTCGATGCCCGGTGCCGTGAAATCGGTTTCCTGATCGTTCCAGCGCCGCTCCCGAGCCATGCGCCGCTGCTGCTCGCGAAGTCGATCAAGAACGAGATTCTGGGCCATCTTGTAAAGATAGGCGCGACCATTGCCGATCGGCCCTGCCGCCACATTCCTGGCACGCACCCACAATTCCTGAAGCAGATCATCTGCTTCGGCAGCATCTCCGACGCGCGCGATCAGAAAGCGACGTAAATCAGCACGATGAACGCCATAAATGAGCTCAAGATCGCTATCGTCGCTAAGACTCATGATCGCGATTTGACAGATAAACGGACGAACCGGAAAGAGATTCTGGCCCAACGCCTGCTCTGGCGCCCGGCAGCCGATGTGCGATCAGCAACGCCATGGCCGCCCAACTCGCTCCTACGCACCATCCCGCTACCACATCGCTCGGCCAGTGAACGCCCAGGTAGATGCGAGAGCTGCCGATCGCCAGGGTGAGGCAGATTGCCACGGAGATGATGTAGATCCGTACTCGAGGAGCCTGCTCGGCTCTGGCCAGCAAGGCGCCGACCGTAAGATAGACGATAGCGGAGTTCATCGCGTGCCCGCTGGGAAAGCTGGCAGAGCTGACCTCCACCAGATGCTTGACGATATCCGGTCTCGGCCTTGCATATTCAATTTTGAAAAGCGCGCTCATCGCGGCGCCAGCCGCAATGGAGATCGGGAGAAAGAGGGCGGTTACCTGCTTTCGCGCAGCAAGAAGATAGCCCGATGCCAACAGGGTGATGAGCGTCAGCAGATTGATGCCACCCAGCGCGGAAATATCCACCATTGCCGATCGGAGCCAGGCGGGGCCGATCGGAATTGCGCTATCCGAACTGCGACGCAGGCACTGGAGAAGATATCGGTCTATCGCGAAGCTGTCGCCCTCCAATATTTCGGATCCAAGCTTCAGGAAGAGCAATATGCCCGCTGCTGCCGCAAGGAACATGACCAGTATATAGCTGTCGATACGATGCCTGGCGGATAATTTCTGCAGGACAGAGGGCATGAGGTTCCTCGCTGAGGTATTTGACGATCAACCCGCAATTTGGCGGCGCGATATCACAAGCACATGGAAACTGCCTGGCATGGGCTGCAGAGGTCCGCTGCCGCTCGGCGGCGATACCATGTTGGCGACCGGAAGATAGATCGTCCCCGTGGCCGGATCTATCGCGCCGGTGCGCGCGCCAATTTCGGTTTCCACGCGGCCAATCCTGCGGACCTCAGGGCCCTCGAGCGAAAAGATATCGAGTACCCCATCCTTGCCGCAAGGAATGAAGGCCAGTCTATGGGTCTCGTCGATCAGGACTGCGTCAGGTCCCCGCCCAATGTCTACAAGCTTGACCAAGCGGCGGCTTCGCGCATCCACTATCGCGGCCTTGCCATTGGCGCAGGCGGCGATCAGTCGGGTGGACTTCCCGTCGAGAGCAAGGCCGCTGGGGCCCTCGCATCCAGGAAGCGGGATCGACTGTCCCATCTTTCCCGTGATGGTGTCGAGCAGTTCGATCTCGCTGAAATCCTCGTTATTGACGAACATGGTGCCGGTCCGGTCGAGTACCGCATATTCCAGGCCCGGTTTCGCCTTGATTGTTCTTTCGATTTTCATGCTCTGGACATCGACGACCGATATCGTGCCGCTTGTCGCATTCATGACGAAAGCGCGCTTGCCATCGTGGGAGAGGATCGCCGCATCCGGCTTCAATCCGACGGTCAAGCGTGCCAGTTGCTTGCCATTGGCACGCTGAAGGAATCTTACGCTTGCATCGTCGCCGCTGGTCACCAGAAGTCGATCGTCCGAGACCGGCACTGCAGAATGACCGTGAGCGATGACGCCTAGCGAGCCGATCATCTTGTGGGTGCGGGTGTCGATTACCGTCACCTCGCGGGCACGGGCGACATAGAGCTGATGTGTCCGGCTATCGACGCGGGCATAGTCCCATCCCCCATCGGGTCCGGCAATTTTATCGGTGATCCGGTAAGGAGGGGGGCTCGCTGCAGCGAGCGCGCTGCCGCTTCCTGCCAGGGCGGCGAGAAGGAGGAGGGCATGTTTCATGGGCTGTTCCTTCAGATGGGCAGATTGCTGCTGGGGCGCTGGCCCTCTTGATATGGTCATGTGGCCGGTAGGGCTCCCGTCCCGGCTTGTGCCGTTTCGCCGCGCGGCAAAGTCAGTCGCACCAGCACTGGCATCGCCAGCAGCACGAGCGGGAACTGAAGCAGCAGGCCAGCGATGATCGCTATCGCCAGCGGCTGCTGGATGCCCGATCCCTGCCCGATAGCCAGCGCCAGCGGCAGGAGTGTCAACATTGCGGCCAGGGTCGTCATCAGGATCGGTCGCAGGCGATTCCGGCTGGCTTCCCGGGTGGCTTGTGCGGCGGGCATTACGCGGCAGAGTTCCTCGAACTCGGACACGTAGAAGATCGCCATTTCGGTGCCGATGCCGATGATCATCGTCATGCCCATGAGAGCGGTGATGTTGAGGTCCACGCCCGCGAGCCAGAGGGCCGTAAAGACGGCGGTGGTCGAAAGCAGGGAACAGCCGATGATGATGACCGGCAGCCAGAAGCGCCGATACAGGATCAGCAGGAGTATGAGTTCGGCGACCAGGGCCATGGCGAACACCTTGATCAGTCCTGCAAAGGCGATCTGCTGCTGTTGATAGAGGCCGCCCATTTCGTAGCGCACGCCGGTGCCAAGTGCCCCCGGCCTGTCGAGCGCCCTGGTTACGTCACCGACGGCTGCGCCGATACCGCGCCCCTGGATACGCCCCGTCACAGCCACCATCGGCTCGAGATTCTCGCGCGCAATCTGCGGTTGGCCGGTGACGGCCTCGATCGTGGCGACCCGCGAGAGCGGAAATATATGACCGTCGCCAGCCCGGATCGGCAGTTGAGACAGGCCATCCTGGCTGAGCGTCATTGTCTCGGCCAAGCGGACACGCACATCGACCGCCTTGCTGGGCTGCGCCAGTGTCGTGGCGATCGCCCCGGTAAGAGCGGTGGAAAGCTGCGCCTCGACATCTGCGGGGGCGACTCCTTCGATTCCGGCGCGAACAGGATCGACATGGACGTTGAGCGCGTCGCCGGCGAGTTGCACGCCGTCCTTCACCTCGATGACGCCTGGAATTTGCCCGATCAAGGCTGCAACTTTGCGTGCCTCGCTCTGTAGAATGCCAGGATCAGCGGCATAAAGCTTTACCTCGATCGGTTGAGGAACAGCCGTCAGATCGCCGATGAGATCCTCCATCAACTGCGCGACTTCCACTTCAACACCGGGAACCTTGATGGCGATCTCGCTTGCGATCGAGGCGGCAAGCACTTCGGTCGGCGTGCTGTGATCCGGCTTCAGTCGCACAAAATAGTCGCCATGATAGCTTTGTCCGAGGTCGCCCCCGAGCCCGGTGCCGAGGCGACGCGAGAAGGTCAGCACCTGGGGATTGGCACGCAGCATCGCATCGATCTGCCCGACCTGTCGGCCGGTCTCCTCGAGCGATGTGCCGGGCGCCGTGAAATAATCCATGATGAAGCCGCCTTCATCGACCTTCGGCATGAACCCGGTGGGCACATTGGAATAGCCGACAAAGCCGATCAGCAGCAGCGGGCCTGCGATCATGGCAAGGAGCCATGGACGAGCCGAAAGGCGATCGAGCGTACGCTCATGTAGACGCCCAATACGTCCGTCACCGGCCAGTCCAGGATCATGCCACTGGTTGAAATCGATCAGCCAGCGCGCGAGTATCGGAACGACGAAGGCCGTCATCGCCCAGGAAAGAGCCAGTGCTCCGGCCATGGTGATGGAAAGAGCCTTGGAAAAGGCACCGGTCACGCCGGTCAGGAAGGACAGCGGCAGAAACACGATCAAGGTGGCAAGGCTGGAGCCGGTGAGTGGTACCATGAACTCTCGCGCTGCGGGCAGGACGGCGGCGTCGCCGAGTGGCTTCCCATCGCTGCCAAGGGCGCCCGCCCGCCGCGCAATATGTTCGACCATCACGATTACATCGTCGATGAGCAGGCCGACGGCCGCTGCAATGCCGCCAAGGGTCATGATGTTGAAGCTCATGCCGAGCAGCGAAAGCAGCAATATTGTCGCTGCCAATGTGGCGGGGACGACGATCACCGCGATCAGCGTCACGCGCCAACTGCGCAGGAACCACAACAGGACGAGGCCGGCCAGGACAAGGCCGATCAATACGGCATCACGCACGCTTGCTGCAGATTGGGTGACCAGTTCGCTTTGATCATACCAGTTCACCAGCTTGACGCCGGCTGGCAGTTTTACGCCAGCCAGCTTTGCCTGCACTTCACGGGCTATCTGGACCGCGTTGCCATCGGGCTGCTCATAGATATTGAACAGCACCGCAGGCTTGCCGTCGTCGACGATGCGCTGCCAAACCGGAACCGCGCCGTCCTGGACGGTCGCGACATCGCGGACGTGAACGATCCCGGCAGTTGCAGCCTTGATGACGATGTTGCCGACGTCGCCCGCACTGATGATGCTGCGGTCGGCGATGACCAACGACAGACGGCCGCGATCCTGCACCTGGCCGACCGCGCTCAACACATTGCCATTGCGGATTGCGCTGGCCAGGTCGGTCATCGACAGGCCGTGATCGGCTAATCGATATGGGTCGGCGAGCACCTGTACCTCGGCGGTATCACCGCCTTGGACACCGACACGCGCCAGGCCATTGATCGATGAAAGCAGGGGCGTGATCTGATAGGTGGCCAAATCCTGCAAGGCCACCGGGTCGCCATGCTCGGATACCAGCGCATAGGAGATGATCGGAAAGACCGTAGGATCCATGCGACGGACGTCATATTGGGTGCCGGCGGGCAGCGACGGCAATATCCGCCCCAAAGCCGTGTCGACCAGCAAAGTGCTGGCGACCATGTCGCGCCCCCAGCCAAAATCGACCGAGATCTGCGCCGATCCGCGGCTCGTTTCCGAGCGGACATTCTGGACGCCGGGTATGGCGCGGATCGCTTCTTCTGCCGGGCGGGTAATTGTGAGCGCCGTCTGGTCGGCCGGACGGCTTCCGGCGTTGAGATCGACCACCACCCGAGGGAAGGACACCTGGGGAAACAGTCCCGTGGGCAGCGATAGCGATGCAACGACACCTGCCAGCGCAAGCGCCATGGCGATGAGAACCAATGTACGCGCTTGCGTACGGAGCAGATATTCCAGCATCAGTTGCTCCACCGCACGGCGTCGCCGTCACTGACCTGATAGGCGCCCGAGACGATCAGCGGCTTGCCTGGATCAAGTGCGCCCTCGACGACATCGCCCCGGTCGGAGGCAAGCAGGATGCGGATCGGGATCGCCCGGGCCTGGCGATTGGCCACCTGAAACAGGCGGGCCGGGCCGCCAGCCGTCACCACCGACTGATGTGGCACGATCCAGCCGGAAACCTGGCCGGTCTCGATGGCTACCTGCATGGCTTCGCCGGGGAGCAGCGCGCCAGCCGGGAAGCTGACATCAACATCGATCAGTCGGGTGAGTGGGTTAAGAGCGCTGTCTGCCCGAACGACTTGTCCTGCCAGGCTTTGCCCGCCCGAAAGCCGCTTGAGCGATGCAGGCATGCCTACCGCTACGCGGCCATGGACGGCGGGATCGACCCCAACGGTGACGACAATCCCACCGGCCCTGGCAACCGTGACGATCGGGGCGCCAGCCTGCAGGCGATCGCCCTGTGCGACAGATATGCTGGTCACGATCCCGTCAAAGGGCGCGACAAGCGTGCGGGCTGCCTGCCCCGCCCCTTCCGCCTGAAGGGCTGCGAGTGCATGTTGCGCGTCGGAAACCGCCTTGTTCGCCTGGGTGAGCTGATCCTGGGTCGCGAGTTGTTGCGAGAGGAGTTGCGCTGTCGTCGCAGCCTGTTTGCGCGCGGCAGCCAGCCCGCTCGAGGCCTGCTCATAAGCGCTGCGGGCCGAGGGCGCGACCATGAAAGTCGCCAGGGATTGGCCCGCTTTCACGGCCGTGCCGGGCGCTACCAGCAGCGCGGTAACCTGTCCGGGTTGCGCAACGCTCAGGCTCTGTGTTCCATTGATGGCAGGTGCCACGGTGCCATAGCAGTCGAGCGTTGCCGGCAGTGCGCCACGCCGCGCTGTCACTGTGCTGACCAATGTCGTCGGCGCATCGCTCGGCGCCACTGGCGTATTTCCGCATCCTGCAAGAAGCAGGACGATGGGCGCAAGGAAAGCTGCGCCCTTCATCGTGCCGCATCCGGCGCAGTCAGCGCATCTGCCTTGGGCAGGCCCGATCCGATGAGGGTCTGTATGGCGATCTGGCGATCGAGGAGCGCAAGTTCGAGTGTCATGATTTCCTGCTCCTTGGTGAAGCGATTGGAAACGAGGTCGACATAGCCGCGCTCGTCGAGATTGGACGCGCCAAAGGCGGCCTGTGCCCGCTCGGCAGCAAGGCGTGCGGCGGGAAGATCATGCCGGGCCGTCATGAGCTGGGCTGAAAGCTGCTCTGCCTCGCTCAACATGGCTTCGACTGTGCCCATCGTGGCCGCGAGCCGCGCGGAATAATCGGCATGAAGCTGTTCGCGGGTAGCCCGGGCGATGGCGATATTGCCCTGGTTGCGATCAAATATCGGCAGGCCGATCTGAATATTCGGGCCACCATTGATGACCTTGGCATTGTCGCTTGCGACGCTTCCGCCAAGGTTCATGTCGGGAAATTGGGAAAGGATCGCCTGGCGCACTTGCTCGTCTGACGAGGCATAGCCCATGCGCAGGGCTATGAGATCGGGGCGGCGAGCCGGCAAGTTGGGAAGATCGGCCCTGATCGCTGCCATGTCGAATGGTGGGAGATCGACCTGCTCGGCCAATGGAAGCTGCGCGTCGGGCGTGAGGCCCAGCAATGCATTGAGCTGATGCTTGAGACCAAGTTGACGCTGATCCAGGGCATCGAGCGCGGCGCGGGCAGACTGCAAAGCCAGTCGATCGGGCGCGACCGTCACCAGCGTCACGCTATGCGCTGCCAATGCCTTCTCAAGCTTGGTGTTGCGCTCGACCAGAAGCGTGTAGGCTCCAGCATAGCTCGGGCGGGCGCGGTTCCCCATGATGAGGTCGCAGGCGAGTTGGCGCGCCTGGCCTGCAACCTGCCATTCCTGCCAGATGATGTCGGCTGCGACCTGTTGTTCACTGTCGGCGGCGGCACGGCGCCTGGAACGGTAGGTGACCAGGCTCTTGATATCCTGCGCAATGCCCAGATTCCACGCCGGTACGCTGCCGGCGCCGGATAGCAGCGGCAGCAGTGCGCCGCTCAGCGACGGATTGGGCAGAAGGCCGGCTTGCAATGTCTGTCCGGTGGCGATGCCGCGCTTGAACCGGATCGCCCTGAGATCGGGATTGTTCGCAAGGGCAAGGGTAACCACCTGCTCCACGCCAAGCGGTTCGCTGGGGATGGACGGATCCAGCGAGCGAAGATCAGGCGCGAGCGGCGCCTGGGTTGCGAGCGGCAGAGGCGTATAATGCGCGCAGCCAGCAAGCGACAGTGCCAGCAGGCTAAGGCTTGCAGACATGGGAAGGCGACGTGGCATGAGAAGGCTGACCCCTGTTTATGGAGCGACCGGGCCGGTTGGCCTGGCCCGGTACCAGGCGCTCAATCCGGGTTATGGCCTTCAGGCACATTTTCGAGCGGTTTGCCCGTCACGGCGTCGATGCCCACTTCATAGGCCCGTCCCTTGCTCATGATGTCGAAGGAATAGCGCAGTCCGCTGCCGCCCTTTTCCTTTTCCATTTCCTGATCGGTTATCGTGCCGGGGCGCAGCTTGAGCGCCGCCATCCGCGCAGCAGCGAGCGAGAGCTTGGATTGAGCAGCATATTGGCTGCCCTTGAGTTTTGCAGCGGGCGCGGCGGGCAGCATCGTGGCAATGCTGCCAATCAGGGCAGCCGCCAGGGCGGTTGGCATCCTTTTCATGGCGATATCCTCCTGCGCGAATCTGCGCATTACCCGCTCTAGCGGTCGCCAGTTTCGCGCAGCGTGACGCGAACATTGATAATCCCCAACTTGCGGGGACGAAGGAAGATGAAGCAAAATCCTTCTGTTGAAGACCAGGATCGTGCGATGAGGACGGGCGATGAAGCTGCTGCTGCTCGAGGATGATGAAACGACGCGCGTCCATCTCGAGCGCGTCCTGACTGCTGCCGGTCATGTGCTGGATGTGTGCGACAATGGCCGCGATGCGATCTTCCTGGGATCAAGCGGGGACCATGCCGTCCTCATTCTCGACCGAATGGTACCGGGCCTTGACGGATTGGCGGTCTTGAAAGCGCTGCGCGCAGCTGGCGTGAGAGCGCCAGCCCTGTTCCTCACCGCCATGAATGGCGTCGAAGACCGCGTCGAGGGGCTTGAAGCGGGCGCAGATGACTATCTCGCCAAACCTTTCGCCGCGACCGAACTGCTTGCCCGCGTCAATGCGCTGGCGCGTCGTCCGCCCATCGCCGAAACAGTTTCCGTTCTTGAGGTCTCCGATCTCAGCCTGGACAGGATCAAGCGAACGGTGCTCCGAGGCGGTAATCGGATCGAATTGCAGGCGCAGGAATTCAAGCTGCTCGAATATCTGATGCTGCATGCCGGGGAGATCGTCACAAGGACGATGCTCCTCGAAAATGTCTGGTCATTCCATTTTGATCCGAGAACCAACATCATCGAAAGCCATGTCAGTCGGCTGCGCGCCAAGGTCGATCGCGGATTTGGCAGGGAACTGATCCAGACCGTGCGCGGGGCGGGATATCGTATCGATGACGTTTGAAGCCGTGCTGCGTGCGCCCTTGCGTAGCGCGGCGTTTCGTTTTGCCGTGCTGCTGGCCCTGATCTTTGCGATCGGGGCTGGGGCACTTCTGTTCACTGTTCGGAGCCAGATTGGACATTATGCAGCCGAGGCGACGAGCGGCCGATTGAAGGCGGAAGTTGCCATCCTTGGCGGCGAATATGCGCAGCTAGGACAATCGGGCCTGACCGATGCCATCGCGCGCCACCAGAGCGTGGGCGATGACGCGCAATTTCACTATCTGCTGGTCGATGCGCAGCGGCGGCGTCTTGCCGGCGACCTGCCGGTCAGCGCGGCCCGGGTTGGCACATATGCGCTCGAAATGGTTGAGCATGACAGCGGCCCGGTCAGCGGTCGGTTGGAGACGCTGACGGCGCTGGGGACGAGCCTACCGGACGGCCTGACGCTGGTCGTCGCCACCGACAATTTCGATGTGCTGGATCTGCGCAGTCGCCTCCTTGCCTTCACCCTGCTCAGCGGGGTGGGCATTACGCTGTTCGTTCTGGTGGGCGGTTTCCTGGCGGCCGTCCTATTCCTGCGGCGCCTGGAACGCGTAAATCTGGCGGTAAGCCGGATTGTCGAAGGCGAGCGGGAGGAGCGATTGCCGATGATCGGCTTTGGCCCGGAATTTGACGGGCTCGCCCACAATCTCAACATCATGCTCGATCGCAACGAGGCGGCTATGGAGGCCCTCCGCCAGGTTTCCACCGACATAGCCCACGACCTGCGTACCCCCCTCACAAGGCTGCACCAGCAACTGGAGCAGATGCGGGATGCCGATCCGATCGAGCCGGCGGCAGTGGAGGCAGCGCTGGCACAGACATCGGGCCTGCTTGCCACATTCAACGCCCTTCTGCGCATTGGCACCGTGGAGGGAGGAATTGGGCGCAGGCGGTTCAAGGCCGTGGATTTGAGCGAACTCATGGATCGGATCCAGCAACTCTATGAGCCTGTTGCGGAAGATGGCGACCACCATCTCCTTGCCGACCATGCCGGAAATATTCTGATCCATGGCGATGGCGAGTTGCTTACCCAATTGGTGATCAACCTCATCGAAAACGCCCTCGTTCATACGCCTGCCGGCACACGGATCACCTCACGACTCCGCTATCAGGATACTTCGCCTGTCATCGAGATCTGCGATGATGGCCCAGGCATACCAGCAGACGAGCGGGAAAAGGTGTTCGGTCGCTTCTATCGCCTGGATGCCAGTCGCAACACCGAGGGCTCCGGATTGGGGCTGGCGCTCGTGGCCGCGATAGCGAACTTGCATCAAGCACATTGCACAATCTGTGAGGATAGTGCCGGCATGTGTGTGCAAGTCACCTTTCCGACGCTTCAGCCCCAAGGATGATATGGCATCGCCCGTCGATGCGATCAGGTCGGGTCTGCGCAACGGCTTGCCGGATATTCTGCAGGACGGAACGAACGGCGCAAATGGCGGAAAGCAGCAACGCCGGAATGGCATTGAAGGTAATTGCCCGCAGCAACTGACCTTCAAGCCACAGGTCTGAAAGCGCCCTGCTATCAACGGGCCAATCGTACAGAATATGGAGAGAACGAAGCTCCAGATCGCAAAACTCATCGGATGGCGCCTTCCGCAAATATTTTTCGTTCGTGAGCTGAGGTGGCTCCAGTGCCACGGCGTCAGCGCCCCATGCGCATCGGCTTCCTGTTCAACCATGATCAGATCCACCAACTGGCCCACAGCCTGCCCATAGCGATTTCACTCGCTGCGGGCGGTTTTGCCGGCGAGATCATCATCGCAACAACAAATGATCGCCTGGCCCATGAGGTGCGGCGGTTGGCGGGACCGTTACTGGGATCAAGGATCCAGCATGTCGAACTCGGCCTGACGACGCGGTCGGAGCGGCTTGTCGGGATGCTGGGCAGCATGATCCCGGCCAGGAAATTGCTGCTCTATCGGGACAATCTCGAATTTTTCCGTAGCCTGGACATGCTTGTCGTGGCGGAGAAGACATCTCTGCTCCTCAAGAAGCGCTATGGCCTCGACAAGCTCTTCATGATTCATACGCGTCATGGCGCGGGCGATCGTGCGATCGGCTTTGACAAGGCCAGTGCCGGGTTCGACCATGTTCTGTGTTCGGGCGAGAAGATCCGTCGCCGGCTGATCGCTGAAGCCGGGATTGATCCCTCTACCATCAGCATCGTGGGCTATCCCAAATTCGATCTTGTTCGGCAGGCGGGCAGAACCCAGCATTTTTCCCGCGAGCGGCCGATCATTTTATATAATCCGCACTGCTCGCCGCATCTTTCTTCCTGGTACAAGCATGGCAGACAGGTGCTCGATCATTTCGTCGAGCGGGATGCGCAAGAGCTTATTTTTGCACCCCATGTAATGCTCTTCGAAAGGCCGTTCGTAGTCACGATAGACAAGTTGAGCGTCAATCGCCCGGGGACCATCGCGAAGCGCTTTCTGCATGGCGACAATATCCATATTGACCTCGGCAGCCGGGCATCGACCGATATGAGCTATACGCTGATCGCCGATGTCTATCTGGGCGACGCGAGTAGCCAGGTCTATGAATTTCTGCTGCGTCCGCGACCCTGTGTGTTTCTCAACAGCCATGGCATCGACTGGCGGGGGGATCCGAACTTTGCGCACTGGCGAGCCGGCGAAGTCATCTCGGATCCCAAGGATCTTGGCCCGGCTCTCGCCCGCGCAAATGGTCTGCATCGCGATCACTACCAAGCCATTCAGGAGAATCTGTTCGCCGACAGCTTCGATCTGGACGGCCGACCGTCGTCAGACCGGGCAGCGGCGGTCATCACGCAGCTTGCAGACAAGCGCCGAGGCAACGTCGTTGGCTTCAGCAATTTTCGTGCTGCCTGATGTCCTCGCTGACCATCATTCTGCCTTTCTTCAATGAGGAAGGCTGGATCGACAAGACGGTTCAGACCCTTGCGATTCAAAGTGATATTCGTTTCCGACTGCTTCTTATCGACAATGGCTCGACTGACAACGGCACCGAACAAGCGCGCGAGGCAGCCCGATCTCTCGGATCCAGGGCAGAGATATTGTCGTGCCCGACCCCCGGGAAAATTCACGCCATGGCGCTTGGCCTGTCGAGGGTTGAGACCGCCTTTGTGGCGATCTGTGATGCGGACACGGAATATCCGATCGACTATGTAAAGCGCATCCTCGACCTGTTTACGGGCGATCCGGAAGCGGCCTCGGTGATGGCCATCGACCTTTATGCGCCGCTGGAGAGCGCTGAGTCACGAAAACGGACCGATTTCATCCTGCGCAAGAGCCGACGTTTCTCGGCGAAATGTCATGCCGGTGGCTATGCCCAGGCCTATCGCACGGATGCCTTGCGGGCAGCAGGCGGCTTCGACGCCAAACGATGGCCCTATGTCCTTGAGGATCATGAAATCGTGCATCGCGTGATGACGCATGGCCGCGCCATCTACGACCGGGATCATGTCTGTTTTCCCTCAGCGCGGCGATCATGCCGCAAGGCCGTAAGCTGGACACGGGCCGAACGGCTGATCTACCGCTACACGCCGCGATTTGCCCTGGACTGGTATTTCTACACTTTCCTCGGCCGGCGTCTTGCGGCACGCAACGGCACGGGCGATGCCCTGCGCATGAAAGACTGGCCTGCCCAACGCCCATGATCGAACGAGCAACCGTTACAGGGCGTATTTTCAGGGGATTGGGACTTGTGCTCGGCGGCAAGGCCGGCGCCGGGCTCATCAGTCTCGTCTATCTTGTCATCGCCGCGCGCGCCCTGGGGCCGCATGACTATGGCATATTGGTTCTCGTCCATGCCTATGTGACGGCGATATGCGGCATCGTCGAATTTCCGGCCTGGCAGGCGATCGTGCGCTATGGCGCGGAGGCGCGACAGGAAGGGGCATCGCACCGCCTCGCACGTCTGCTTCGTTTCGGTGCCAAGGTCGAACTGGCGGGCGGCGTCGCGGCGATCATCGCCGCCATGCTGCTGGCGCCCTGGGTCGGACCACATCTGGGCTGGCCGCCCGAAACCATGGCTTTCGCCATTCCTTACAGCTTCGCCGTGCTGGGATCGGTGCGCTCTACGCCGGCGGGCTATCTGCAACTGATCGACCGCTTCGACCTTATCGGCCTGCACAATATGGTCCAGCCGCTCGTGCGCCTGTGCGGAGCCTCGCTGGCGCTGCTGTTCGGCTGGGGGCTCAAGGGCTTCCTCGCTGCCTGGCTGCTGGCCGCCATCGCCGAGTTCGCGGTACTCTGGGGCATGGGGCTTATCTGTGCCTACACAAGACTGGGCGCGGTCCTGATCCGTCCACAGGCGGGTAATGTGGCAAGCGAAAATGCCGGCATCTGGCGGTTCCTGGTGGCCAGCAATGCCGATGTCACGCTAGCGGAACTGGCTGGGCGGCTCGCACCGCTGATCGTCGGCTGGGTCATGGGGCCTGCCGTCGCCGGGCTTTTCGCGGTCGCCCAGCGCGCGACCGTGATCATCTCGCAGCCGGCACAGATATTGGGGAACACCGCCTATGCCGAACTGGCAGGGATGGTTGCCTCCGGCCAAGGCGGCGCACCGCTCCGCCGCACGCTTGTGCGCGTCATTCTGATCGCGATCGCCGCGGCCTTGCCCGTGGTCATCCTGGCGGCGCTTTTCCCGACCATGATGGTTACCCTGCTGGCGGGCAGCGCGTTCCAGGCGGCCGGCGCGGTCATGGTGGTTCTGATCATTGCGCGGGTAATCGCGCTGGTCGGACCGCCCTGCAGCTCTGCGCTTTCCGCTATGGGATATCCGGCCCTGTCGATGAGCGCGAACCTCTTTGCGAGCCTCATTTTCCTGCCGGCGCTGCCCTGGTTGCTCGGGTCGTTCGGGCTGATGGGCGCAGGGATACAGGCCGTTGGTCAGGCCCTGATTGCCAGTCTCCTGCTGGGCGGCCTGGCCTGGCACCGGAGCCTGTCGCAGTGAACGGCATGCGCATTGCCTATGTCATCAATTCGGTCGAAGGCGGCGGCGCTGCGCAGCCCGTGCCCGCCATAGCCGACGTGCTGCGCGCCGGCGGCGCGCAGGTGCGGTTGTTCGCGCTTCGGCCAAGCGACAGGCGCGGCTTGCCCGCGATTATCGAGGCGGGGCTGCTTCCGCGCGTTCGGGAAGGCGGGACAGGCGATCATCTGGCGGCCGCCTTGTGGCTACGGCGGGAACTGATGGACTGGGGCGCGACCCATATCTGGACGTCGCTCAGCCGTGCCACGATCCTTGGTCTCATTATCGGGCCTTCCCTCGGACTTCCGGTCGTCTGCTGGCAGCATGCTGCCTTCCTCAAGCCCTGGAATGAAAGGCTGATGCGCCTCCTGGCGCCCAGGGCGGCTTTGTGGGTGGGGGATTCGCAGTCCGTCACCGATCTGACGCAGCATCGACTCCAGGTTCCGGACGAGCGGCTACGCTGCTGGCCCATCTACGCCGTCGATCCAGCCATGCCGCAGGCATCCCCATGGCAGGCCGGCGAGCCGATCCGCATCGGTTCTTTGGGACGGCTTCATCGGGTCAAGGGCTATGACATCTTGATCGCGGCCCTGGCGCAAATCAAGGCTCGGGGCCTTGCCACGCCTCCATTCTCGCTGGCGATCGCGGGTGAGGGGAGCGAGCGCGGTCGCCTGGAGATGCTGGCTCGCAACGCAGGGGTCGATGTCGAATTCGCCGGATTTACCGATGCCCCCAAGAGCTTCCTCGCCGGACTGCATCTCTATGTTCAGCCGTCACGATCCGAAGGCTTTTGCATCGCCGCGCATGAGGCGATGGCGGCCGGGCTGCCGGTGATCGCTTCAGCGGTCGGGGAAATGCCCTATTCGATCATGCCGGGCGTCAGCGGCCTGACCTGCGCACCGGCAGATACTGATGCTCTCGCCCATGCGCTGGAGACCCTGCTTGCTACGCCTTCAAGGCTTGAAGAAATGGGGCAGGCCGCACGAAACCTGGTGAACCAGCGCTACTCAAGAGAGCGTTTCGAAAGAACAGGTACAGCCATTCTCACCCATATCCGCCAAGCGCACGCCTGATTTCCAGCGCCAGCCCGCGTGCGGATCGGTCGATCCGCTTCACATCGACCAGGCTGATCTCCCCGCATGCGGTCAGGCTGTGCATGCCGTCCCGATAGGCGCCGGCGGACAATGGGACCGGCATGGCGTCGCCGGCTTTCGCGCTGAAATTCGCCTCATCCAGCCTGTCGATCCAGAGAGGACGGATGGCTCCGCCATAGGTGCTGCTGCAGTCTTGGACCGGCAGAACGACATGTCCGGACAGGATCTGGGGCGAGCCACCAGGGCGCGATGATGTCACATCGACGCGCACGGGATTGCGCGGATGCACGATCCAGGGGCCCGCCAGGCGCTCGGCCCAGGCGATATGAAGCTGCGATATCTTTGTCTGCTTTGAGGTGGCCGGCGAATAAAAGAGCCACCAGCGGTCTTGATGATGGAGGATCGTTGCATCGACCGGAACGCAGTCCAGTGCGATGCGCAGTTCCGGCCGCCAGTCAGCCAGGCCGCCATGGTCGCGATAAAGCGTCAGCGCGCCCGATCGATGCGCCTCGGGCAGCATCCAGGTCGCACCTTCGCCGGCGAAAATCTGGGGGTAGGACAGGTGCCAGGGCTCACTCAGGCAAAGGCGCCGTTCGACAACCGACAGATGCTCATCGAGCGACAGGCGCATGATCGTGCCATGACGATGGCGATAATCATAATGCTCGGCAAAGATGTGAAGCGTTCCGTCCGCACCTCTCCATCCGAATGGATCGGCAAGAAACTGGAATGCCGGCTCCTCCGGGAGCCATGTCAACGCGCTATCGATCCGGCCCGATGCGATGATTGCAGCCATCGGCTGATGGACGATCCCGCATCTCCATATGTCTTTGCGCCGGGGCATGACTTGCTATGCACATCGGTCCAATATTCCGCTACCCCCTTGCTCTGGGATGATGGCCATGCTCGACGGCAATCGCACGCTTCGTGCCTCGATGATTTCCCACCCGGAACCGGACTGGCAGCTAGTGCATCTCGGCCGACGAGAAGCTGCCATTCCGCAATCGGCCATCCCTCGCATTCCGGGAAACGATCATCAGTGCTTCAGGAACGGCAGGTGTTGGACGGGAACCTGCCGTTCCCGGCGCAGCTCGCGAACGTCGGTTTTGTCCCAAGCTCTGCCTGTTCGGGAGGCGTCGATCATGATGCGACGAGATCCAGCATCCGAGATTTGACACGATCGCTGGAAAATCGCTGCTCCTTGATTCCATGAAGCCTCAGCCCCTCGCCAGAGGATGCGCATGCTTGGGCCATCGCGCTGGCTGCCGCAACCCGGGGCCAATCCGGCCGTGTTGGCGCTTGCGCGCCTGCCCGCTCCACCCGGCATTGTCCCGGGTTTCCCTTGGGCTTTGCCCGGCGGTGCTGCCGCCGCTTCCTTCGATGGCCCGGAGGCTGCGCATCCGGCGGATGGGCCGCCGGCCCCAAGTGGAACGAAAGGCAAAGCTCATGACCAGCACTCTCTCGGCGATACTCTCCGCCCTCGAACTCGGTCATCTTGATCACACCAGCGACCTGCGCACCCTGGAGGCGCCGCCCCCCGCCGAAGCCATGGAACAAACCGTCAGCGCTGTCTGGAGCGATCTTTTCGTGCTTTTTCCCTTTAGTGCGCTCGAGCGCGACATCGAGGATCTGGGCTGGGGCCTGGTCAATCTCTTCCACCGCGCCGCCGCCAAGAAGCACCAGATGATCGACCGGCTGACGGACGAAATTCGGCTTCTGCTCGCCGAGCAGGATGGCTCGGAAGTCGCGACCGCCGACCTTGAGGACAAGATCGATCTCGCCCGCAAGATCGAGCAGTCCGCCGAGGCCTATGAGACGATGCGCGACACGGCGGCCCGCCATTATCTGCACGAGACGGGCCGTTCCTGGGTGCCGGCGTCGGGCAATCGCATTTCGCTCGGCACGACCGCGGCGATCGTCGATGGCCGGTCCTATCTCCAGGCGCGGCGAGAACGGGTGCGCGATGCCAATATGGTCCATGGCACGCCCGTGATCTTCGCCGGCGGGCGGCTGCGTTTCGCCAGCGACGACGACGCCAAGCAGTTCGCGGATAACCTGCTGCGAACGCTCAATGCTGTCCGCGAGCGGGTGGGCGACATGTATCTCGTCCATGGCGGTGACATGAAAGGCATTGAGCGCCTGGCCGCGTCTTGGGCCGAGCAGAACGGTATCCAGCAGCTGCGGTTCGGGCTCGATCGCAAGCTTGGCGATCGCGCCGGGTTCCGCCGCAATGAGCAGATGCTATCGGTCAAGCCGCGCTACGTCATCGCCTTTCAAGGCAATGGTGTCACCGAAAGGCTGGTGATCGAAGCCAAGGCGCGCGGCATCCACGTCGTTGATCGCCGCGGACCGCTGGGCACACCGCCAGCGTCGTGACCCTGCGGCTGATCCGCCGCGCCGGCCGCTTCGGCGGCCGGCTTTCCCCGTTTCGAAATGCTGCGAATGCCGGAGGGGAGGATGGCAGGGCGGGTGCGTCCTGTTTCCCGGAGGTTTGCATCATGTTCATGCCCGATCATCCCACGGCGCGCGCACTCCTTGCCTTTCGCGCGGCGCATGGCCACCGCTGGAAAGCGAAGCTGCTATTCTTGTGGTCGACCGGCCGCGACGTCGAAGAGGCCAATGGCGCCTGCCTGCGCCAGTTGCGCAACCAAGGCGGCCCGGCATGGCTCGGCCAGCTGTCGCCACGCCGCTGGCGCGCGATCGAGAGATTGGCGGAGCCCAGCGATCGGCAGACCGCCTCGATCTTCCTTGATCGCGCGCGCGAGTTTCACGAAGGGGCACGCTTTGGAGCCACCGTTGCTCTTGCTCCCGCGCTGCACCTACTGGCGATATCCTGCGAGCTGGGGCTCAAAGCCTATCTTATGAGCTGGGTCTGGTCGCACGAGGAGGTCGCGCGCGATATTCGTCACGACCTCATCGCCGCCTTCGACGAAGCGCGGCGGCTTGGCCTCCCGTCCCCTGGCCGTATTCTCGTCGATTTGCTTACAAGCCTCGGTCCCGCCTATGCCGGGCATCGTATCGACGCGCTGGTGGCGGATGGTTATGTTTGCGATTTCGCGGCCGTGCTGCGCGCGATGGGCTCGCTCCTCGATGCCGTGGCGGCCGGACTGAGCCTGCCGATGCCGACGCCGTAACTGCGCCTTCTTGCCCGTCCCCTAGCATGAGCATGCCATGGTTTGGGTTCCGCCGGACGGCGGCGCGGGACATGGTCCGTTCCGCCGCGCGGCTTGGGCGGCGGGCGGGGCAAAGTCGAGCTTGAGGTTCGCCAAGGCGTTGGACCGGCGTGGCCCTATAGGTCGGGGATGCCTGTGATCACCAAGGAGGGGTTCCTGGCACGGCCAAGCGACGAGCCGTCCTTCTCCTCATCTGACCCCTAAGTCGGCCGTCCGGCCCATCCAACCCGCGATCCTTCGGGCCGAGTTGCCGTGTGCCACGGCTGCCCGCACCACCCCTTGTCTCGGGGTTTCCCGGCGCTGCGCCTGCCGGTGGATGATCCGTCCTGTCCGCCTTGGCCGGGGATCAGTCGAAGGGACGGTCCCTTGGACCCAGTTCGAAGGAACTCCAGCCATGCAGAATCTCGTCATCCTCGCCGGCAATGTCGGCGCCACGCCCGAAGCCCGCACCACCCAGGGCGGCACCCGCATCACGCATTTCAGCCTCGCCACCTCGCGTCCGAAGCGCGACAGCAACGGCAAGATCCTCCGCGACGACAACAACCGCCGGCTCGAGGATACCGAATGGCACCGGATCACCTGCTTCAACGGGGTCGGCAAGACGGTCGAGCAGTATGTCGACAAAGGCATGAAGGTCATGGTCCGGGGCCGCATTCACTACACCCGCTGGACCGACAACGAGAATATCGAGCGCTACGGCGTCGAGATCATCGCCGATGAGGTGACCTTCCTCACCCGCGCCAAGGCGAATGACAATGCAGGCGGCGGCCACGAGCCCGAGGACGATGAAATCCCTTTCTGAAATCGGTCCCATCAGGCCCGGCGGCGTCGCCGCCGGGCCTATTTCCCTGCTCGGGTGGGAAAGGAGGCAAGCGGATCAGCGGGATCGGCATCGCCCTTGGGCATAGCGATCCCAGCGCAGCACGGTGCCGGTGCGGATCATGGCGCAGCTTAAGTCGCCGATAGAGGGCGCGGCGCACCAGGCGCCGGTCCTGTTGCCGCGTGCGTTGCCGGTTGAAAGGCAGCGCATGGTGGGACCATCGACCATAATGTGGCCCGAGCTGGTGCGCCCCTGTGCGCCGCCGAGCAGATTAACAAGAGCGTTACGGGCGGCGAGGGCGCTCGCCTCGGGGCAGGGCTGACCTGGCCGGCAACTCCCGTCCATCTCTCGCGCGGCAATTCCGGCGAGACGGACATGCATGCCTTCGCGGCACCAGATCGGCCCGTCTCCGTCCCAGACGCGCGTCGGCGTGCAGGTGAAGACCTGGCCATCGGGAATTACGGTGGCGGCAAGCAGGAGTGCGAACAGCATCGCGGCGACGCTAGCCCAGCGGCGCGTGCTTGTCATGGGTATGCCATCGTCGGACCGGCGGGGCGGGGTGACCGCCTGGGCAAAAGTCGGCGGGATCATGGGGGCCTGGCCGGCGGGTCCACCCGCTCTCAATCGGGCGCAATCCTTGGTCCGACCAGCGGCCTATTGCGATCAACCCGCAAGAGGTCCGGTCGCTGCGCTACGGCTTTTTGGGCTGCGCCAAAAAAGTGATCGCGGCCGCCGGCCGGACACATCGGGCGCCAGTTGAGCGGGACGGACCCGCCGGCGCGCAAAGGAGCCCCGACATGTTCACCGACATCGCAACCGCTCGTCGTCACGCCTTCAGTCTCTCGCGCAGCCTCATGGTGGTCACCTTCGTCATCGCGATCGGGCAGCAATATGGGGTCATCACCGCAGAGGATGCGGACGGCAGCGTTGCCCTGGTGGCCGAATATGATCCATTCGCCTGATGGCGCTTCCGGGAGCCTACGGCTCCCGGCTTTGCCATGGAGGGCGTGTCATTGATTCAACGAAAATAAAGGCGGCAGCGCTAGGCGTTTGGCATGGATGACGGTGCGCCAATCGAAATTGCTAACGATGATCCCTTGTGGAACCAGACGATCCAAGATGTGAACGCGTGGCGCGGCGCGTGTTTGCAGCATTTCTCGGCGGCTGAAGCGGCCGTCACCGAAACGCTGCTCCTTCTCAAGGCCATGCCAGGTAGAGGGGAGACAGTACGGCTGCGGCATTTGATCGGTCAGCGGTTCGATGACCTCAGCAAACTTATCGAGGCAGAAGGCGCTTTCGCTCAAGAAGGCAAGGCGGCCGCCAAGGCCCTTTCGGATCTCCGCACACTCGAGGGCCTACGGTCGTTTCTTGCCCATGGTCAGGCCAAGATCGCGCTCGAGCGAACCGGAAAATGGATCGTGATCTTGCGCCATGTCTCGATCCGCGGGCAGCAGGCTGAACGCCTGATGCTGCTTTTCGAGCAAGCCGAAGCCGAAGAACGTCTCACCGATCTGAAACGGAAAAGTCAGAAGCTGTGCTCTGTTCTCGGCAATTTCCGGCGAACCGTGAAGAGCTGAACGGGCGGCTCCGGCGATGCCGGACCGGGCTCTAGGCTTCGCCCTGAGCCTTGGATTTCCAAGTCTCAGCCCATTCGGGTGACGATCCCTGCCGTGAGCGGTGCGTCGGGGTAGGCCGCGCACCGCTCGTGCGGCGTCGTCATGTACCAAAGAGGCGCTCGGCGAGATCATGGATTGCCTGACTATCAAAGCCGGAATCCTTGGTCTCCTCAGTCACGATCAGCCGGCCGGATGGATTGCTGTCGTTCCAAACGCTGATGCCTTGGGCCGCATACCAGCTTAATTTCTGTGTCCAGCGCTCGACATAGTCCGCTTTATCCATCAGGCCGCAATGCTCCCAGTACCAGGTATCCTGCTCGTGCTCGATGGTGAAATCCGGGAGACGATAGCCGCCAGCACCATCGGTGAGCGGCTTCTCGAAGCTGTATCGAATCTTGCCCGCTTGCTCGAGTGCGTAGAGTGTATCGGCGATCAGTATTTCCGATTTGGAGCTGACGAGATCCCCGCGACGTGTTGCGTGAATGAGCTTGGCGGCCAGCCAGCCCCAGCGGACACCGCCGACATCCTGGACCGACAGATGACGCATGTCAGGCGCGCCGAACAGATTGGTGGACCGCCTGGCGGTCTCGGAGAAGAATTCCGATCGCAGTTTACGGTAGTGGCTGAAGGCACCCTGATGCAGAATCCAGACACGGCTTCGCTGACGGGTGAGCGCGGTATATAGCATCTCGCGGGTCAGCAGATTGCTGCTGCGCGGAAGGACGAGGATCACCGCGCCGAATTCCGATCCCTGTGCCTTGTGCACGGTAACGGCATAGGCGAGCTCGAGGTAGGGGCTGCCTTCTTCTGAAAAATCGCCCGGTTTGAAGCTGAAGCTTTCGCCGCTCTGCGAGGCGAACTCGACCTTCGTCCAATAGAGCTTGTGCTTGCCGGCATCGCCATTGACGATGCCAACTTCCCCATTTGCGAGATAGCCGGCGCGCTGACCAGCCTCTCTGTTCCATCGCTTACGCGAATGGTTGCGCAAGCACATGACCTTGTCGCCATAGGTAATTTGATCGGCACCTCGCGGCGGGATCATCCTCCAACCCCTTCCCCAGCGCTGCGCGGATGCCAGTCGCTCGGCACGCACCGTCTGTTTGATCAGACGATTAATCTCGGCCGATCCGCTTGCCATGTTCCTGTGGGCAGAGAGGATTTGCCAAGCCTCGGCCTTCTCGCCGCACCCTTCGTTGAAATATATGAAATCGCCGCTTCCGGTGCCGCCTAACGACAGCTCGACCTGTCGTTCCAGATCCTCACCGGCTGAACCCAATTCCTCCGCGAGGACGTCGATGATCCGTTCGCGCAGATCGCCAGGCGTATCCCAAGAACGGAATTTCAGACGTGCGGAGTCCGCTGGGGTCTGGCCAGCGGAAATCACCGCATCCTCACCTGGTGGTAGCGGTTTACCGGAGAAGAGGTTGGCCAGCTGGACATCGGGCAGCGACAGAGCGGGAACAAGTCCGCCTTCGGACTGGCGACGGCTGACGGTGAGCCGCGCCAAGCCCACGCCGTCGTGCGCATCGAGATGATTGATGATGTCGACGAAAGGCCGCCCGGCCCCAATGGGCGGAAGCTGTTGCGGATCGCCGACGAGAATAAGGCGTGCGGCCTTTGGCAGGGCGCTGCAAAGCGACGCGAGCTGATCTTCCGTCAGCATCGATGACTCATCGACAACGCATGTCGTTACATCAGCCGTCGCTCCATCGGTTCGCACCAGATAGCGCGCGGTCTCGCCGTCGTAGCGTCCGAATTCGTTGAGGAATTGCGCGAGCGTTCGCGCCTGTTCCGGCCTGCCAGTCTGTTGGCCCAGCCTCACGCGGGCTTTGCCGGTCGGAGCAAGGAGCAAAATATCCCGGCCCACCACCTTCTCCTGATCAAGAAAGATCTTGAGCAGCGTTGTCTTGCCGGTGCCGGCAGGCCCGGTAAGGACCGCAATTTTCGACTGCTCAAGAATTTCGAGCGCCAGGACTTTCTCGTTTTGTGCGGCCTGCTCATCCTCATCTCCGGCCACCGGGTCACCGAACTTGGCGGTGACTAGGCTTGGCCAGTCTACGCTGGCGGCCGTCCCGGCCTTGAGGCGGGCTTGGACATGGGACGCGATGACGTCGCGCGCCTCATCATAACGGCTGAGCTGCGCGAATAGTGTCCCTTCATAGTCAAGAACGCAGATCGCGTCCTCGAACTCTTCCCGGCACAGATCGAGTGTCGGCCCATCAATCGTGACGGTTCGGGACAAGGGCAATTCGGCCACTGCGGTCGAGAGAATTTCGGCGCTGAGCAACGTGTGTCCCTGCAGCGCAGCCTGTTCCAATGCCTTAATGACGATGGCCCTGAGCCGCAGGGGATGATCGGCTTCGTCCAGATCGATTTCGCATTCGCGAGGAAGTGCTGGCTTGGCAGCGGTTTTCTCCGATGGGAAGAGACCACGATCAATGGTCGTCAGGCTGACCGGATTAGAGGACAGGCGCGTATCCTCGAAGATCAAATAGGGGTTGGCCAGTACGGCCAATATGTCAGGCCGGGCATATGCCGTTTGCGCTTGCTCCTTTGTCAGCTCGAAGCAGGAGAGTAGGCGCATCAGATCATAGCGATCGGGTTCTTGCTCCCTGAGCCGTTTGAAGCGCTTCGATTGCATCGACGAGATTTTCGGAGCGCGGACCGGGGGTGTGCGCGCACCAGCGAAAATGGCTTCGACGGCGGGCCACGGATCTTCGCCTTCCTCAAGCTCGGAGGCGAGCGCCAGCGCAAACAAAGTGCCGTTGAACTTCGGGTCGAAGCAGGAAAGCGCGCTGCCCAGTCCTGGCGCCGAGCCCTGCATGGTCCATAGGCGGCTCAGTTCGCTATCGATCCAGGCGAGATAATTAGCCCAAGGCCCGGGCAGTACCTTTGATGCGGCGTCAATTGCCGTCCGCACAGCCTGCAGCGCAGTAATCGCGCTGCCATGCGTCACATGCTCGCTGGCATAGAGAAACTGCTCATAGCCCTCGCTCGGCACTTCAGCGACAAATTCGGTAAGGTCGATGTCGTCTGTTTTGGCGGCCGCTTCGATCAGTTCGTGATAGGGAAGGACGACACCTCCTGTCCAAAAGCCCGGGTTTTCGGGATCAGGGCGCAAGGAATGCTGAAAAGGCCGCTCCCACACCATGGACCGGATACGGCCTGCGGCCTTGCCCCCATCATAAGGATATTCATCGACTTTCCCGGTCGTGCTCAGCCGCGCAACGGCGACGATCTGGCGGGCCTGGCTTTCGGCCATCGGCGTTTGACGCGCATAGAAAAAGACTAGGGATTCGCCGTCTTCGAGCAGCGAGTGAAACCCTTCGAGCAAGCTCCGTTGATTATCACATTCCTGAACCCAAGGGGTGTCGACGATCAGTTGGGGCGCTTTGCCCTCCTGCGGCTCGCGCGATACGTCTGCATCAAGGCCAAGGTCTTCGGACAGCTGCCAGGCATGCTCCCGCAGCATCCATTTGAAGGGCGTGAGTACGCCACCGTAGGCCGGTACATGGACCGGCGTGGGCAGGATGTGCTCATGATCCTTGCTATAGTTGGAATAGTCCAACCGGCTCCTGTGAATGAACGGTTGCGGAGACAGGAAAGTCCCGCGCTCCGCGAGACAGGGCGGCATCTGTTCGAGCTCGGCGAACGCGGTGCCTGCGGACTGCGTCTCGAATTCATCGTCGCGATTTTGCGCGGTCCTGCGCACAGCAAGGCATGCGGAATTGCCCTTGGGATCCTTGCAGACTCGGCCGTTCCACTTGCTGTCATGCCAAGGAACGCGAACTGACACATGCCGTAAAGCCGCTTGACTCATGATACCCCTATTTCCCCCGAGCACTCGATCTCTAGTTCATCTACCGGTTTGATTATTTGGCGCAATTTGAGTGTCGCAAACTAGCCCTCGATCACAGCCCATCGCGTAAGCTTGGCATTATGTCATCTCCGGGCCGATAAAGCTGGGCTCAGCCCGATGGGTGGGCGTGATGGATGGGACTTGCGATGGCAACCTGATCTCAGGGAGATCGGGCAGATCTCGGGTTAGGCCATAGGCGAGTAGCAGCCGCGATCGATCGCACGACATGTCGGTCATTGCCCGCGGCGGGAGCGGGTGGATCGTCGCGGCTGCGCCCAACACCCGTTCCGTCGGCATTTCAGCGATGAAACGGTCATGGACCTGCGTCTTGCTGCCACCTCCCGTCACCAGCAATTGTACCGGCTTTCTGCGATAGGCGGCATGGAAGCCGTCCTGGGCGCGTTCGGGTGAGCGCGCCCGGCCATAGACGATCTCGAATTCATGATCGCATGCGCGCTTGAAATCTTCAGCACTCAGCTGCTGGTCAAGCGCGCTGTCCAGCGCGGCTGCGCCGAGGAGTTCGACTGCGGCTGAGAACACCGCGATGCTTTCGCGCCCCACGAGATTGAATGCGACGATATCGAGTGTCGACGCCCCGACATCGACAAGCATGTGGGAACCTGGTTGGGAGGTCGGTGCGAAAGCATAGCCTGCAATCGCCGCCGTCAATTCCGGCACCAGGTAGAAGCCTTCGGGCAATCGGTCCGGCGATCGAGAATGGGTCTGCCGGACGAGGTCGGGGGTCAATCGTGATGCGAAAGGGGCCAGTTCCAAGGCTGCGGCAACGATCCGTTTGAAGATCGAGAAGGATCTGGCATCGTCGTGCGCGGCAACGGGGATACCGATATTCACGGCCATGAACTGGACCGCGCCCGCCGAACCGAGCGGCTTCGCCTGCCTGTACCATCCGAAAAAATGCGCGAAATGGAGGGCGAGAAAAGCCGCCGCCGCCTCGACGCGGGTGAGGTTGACGTCGGGCCTCACCAGCTCGCCGCCATGCGCTCCGATGATCCCGGTTTTGAAGCCCTCCAGCGTTACCGCACCAGGTATGGGGTAAAGTGAAAGACGGCCGGTTTTGGGGGCAAGCCACAAGGCGGTTTGCCAAAGATAAGGATGGCCGAAGGACTGTAGGCCTTCGGGCGCTGGCATGGCCTTGGTCGGGTTATCCGCATGATAGGGCTGGCTCACGGCCAGCTTGACCGAACTCGTTCCAAAATCGAAGCCGACGATGAAGCCATCGTCTAGGTCGGGCTGGAGATTTTCCGCGAGCTGCGCCGCGCCATCAACAATTGCGCGTTCGATGGCCGCCTGGTTCTGGGGCGTGATCGAAACCGGACGTGGCTCGATCATTGGCGTGGTGTTGCTCACCGCCGCAATGACCTCGCGGAATATCTTCTCCCGTGAGGGGGCAGGCTTTGCCGCGGCGGGAGTTGGCTTCTTCTCCGCGGCGGCCCGCTCGGCTTCCAGGATGGCCTGATAGGCGGCCTTCATGCCTGGGCCTTTGAGGATGATTTTCTTCGGGCCTTTGGGCTTGGGTTGTGGCTGGGCCTTCTTGCCTTTTTTCCTCCCTGCTTTGTGAACGGGTTCGTGCGCTCGCTTGCCCACCTCGCTCCGCGCCGGAAAAGACGAGGGGGACGGGCTCACTTTCTCGATGCTCTGCCCTGCCGCCCGTTTCGCGAGCATTTGCTGTTCGAGCTCGATAAAGTCACCGCCCGCGGTCTGGGGCTTGCGATCAGGGCTTCGGGATGAAGCATTTGTTCCAGCCAGGGCTGTGCGCAGATCCATGAGGGCGGAAGCGGCATCAGCCAAGCTTGCAAAGCCCTTGCCCTTTCTGCTCATACGCCGCCCTCCGCGACCTCGACTACTGCAATACCGACGAGCATCGGCTCATCAAAGCTCAGGTCATTTTCCTTGCGGTTTATTTGCTCCAGCTTGATATCCATCCGGGCGAGAAAGGCATTCAGCTTGCCCTGGATGGCGTATGTGATGTTCATTTTCTTGGCGCTGCCCGAGGCGCGCAATTCGCGGATCTGGGTTTCGGCCCTGCTTTTCTCTCGTTCCTTGTGCTGGGTGATGAGCGCGCGCTGAGTGGCGACGTCGTCATAGTGCCGGGCGGCTTCCGCCCCTTCGAAATCGGTTCGGCGTTCCTTGAGCGCCGGCATAAGGTGCGATTCCATCACATCGGCGACATGGGGTAGATCGGCCGGTTCGAGATGTTGGAGCTGAGGGGCGCTGGCCAGCGATTCCATCAGCACTTGCTCGACGGCATCCTCGTCCAAGCTTGCGCCGGTGGCGAAATCGACACCGGCGAATGACAGGCGGTCGATAGGCAGAAGGCCATCAATCGACCAACGCTCGACTGCCACGACATATCGGCCCGGCGCCAGAGGCCAATGGGGCTGATGAGGCACGCGATATGCGGTTGCCGGCCGGGGAGCGACGCCGACCTGACGATTATCAAGGAGCTGGGCGCAAAAGCGCGCCAGCGGATGGGTCATCGGAATGGCTTCCAGATTGCGATGGCGGATCGGATCGGGGTTGCTGCCGAAAACCGCTTTGACGCCGCTCGCAGCGTCGCGAGAAAAACGGGTCGGATAGCGCCTGGCGTTCAGGTTTCGGAAATGCCCGAATTCGGCTTGCGCTCTTGGCGACAGGCGGATGTCATACGCTTCGATATCAATTCCGTTGATCGGCTCGAAACGCGTGCCCTCGAACGTATTGACCAGAATGCCGGCGATATAATCGCGCAGATCGCTTTCGGTCAGCCGCTTATGCGGTGCGTAGGCTTCCTTGACCTTCTGAAGGATACTGTCGCCATGCGCCACGAGCCCAGGCGCTTCGCGCTCGAGCTCCTCTGCCTGCATCTTCCTCTGCTCGGCAGCCTGGATAGAGCGGTCGAATTCGCGTGCCCGTGCCTCTGGAGAAAGCTCGGGGTTGGTCAGGATGAATTCGATGTCGCGGATTATCTCGCCCAGGATGGGTTCGAAGTCGCCGAGTGTCTCCTGGATGATCCCCAGCCTCAGATAGAGCCGGTCATAGACCTGCTCTTCGATCGTTTCAGCGGCGATCAGATTGATGATGTCGATTGATGGTGATCGCTGCCCGATACGGTCGATACGACCGATCCGCTGCTCCACCTTCATGGGATTCCAGGGCAGGTCCCAATTGATCAGAATGCGGCAGAATTGAAGATCGAGGCCTTCACCGCCGACCTCGGACGTCAGCAGGATCGTGCCTGCGGGAGCGTCGGCAAAACGCGAGACGATTTCCTGGCGGTCGGCTTTGACGCCGCCATGGAGTTCCATGATCGCAAAGCCGGCGGCCTGGAGCTTCGCTGCGAGATAGCTGATCGTGCGGCGAAAGCTCGAGAAGACGATGAACTTTTGATCGGGATCCCGCTCGCGCAACTGGCATAGCCAATCGAGCAGCTTTGCAAGCTTGGTATCGGCGGCTTCCAGTTCCGCTAGAACGGCGGGATCATCGCAGATTTCGCCAAGCGCGCTAATCAGCGGGCCTGGCAACGCTCCAGGGGGTGATGCATCGTCCTCCTCGTCTAGCGTGAGGTAGCCGCTGCGCTCGCCCCAATGGCGATAGGCAGTGGCCAGGCTCGAGGCGAGGAGTCGCTGGGTTTGGGCGAGCAGGAACCGCTCGTTGATGTCGTTGGCAAAGGCATATGCCTCGATGCGCTGTGTCGCCCGTTGATAGAAGGCGTCCTCCGCCTCATTCATCGGCCATTTTACCGTCTGGGGGCGGCGCTCGACCTTGAATTCGGCAACATCGCGCCGTCGCGTGCGATTGATCGTGGATCCCAGCAGCGACATCTCTTCGATCCGCGCTGCCAATTTCACGCGGTTTGCCGGGGAATCGACGATGCCTTTTTCGAACTCTTCGCGCAGGCGTTTCAGCCGTTCGCCGGTCTTGAGAACTCGCCCCTCGGGGAGATCCCCGACGAGCTTCGCCAATTCGTGCATCGGCACGCGAGTATCGCGTGCCGCTTCCCAAGCCCGCACCAGCGGGACATTTTCTTCCTGGAGGATGTCGAAGAGATATTCGCGTTCGAATGTGTCCGGATCGATGAGCTTCAAGAGCGCGCGCAGGTCGTTGGCGCGCAGATTGATCGGGGTGGCCGAAAGAAACAGCGAATAATCGCTCACATCGGTCACAAGCTTTGCCAGCTTATGGTTCATCGTCTCGGCATTGCGCAGATGATGCGCCTCATCGAAGATCGCGAGATCGAACAAATCCTGAGCCGAATCATTGAGCAACCGCGCGAGGTCTGCGCGCGCACCCGAGGCGGGCTCGTCGGGATCGTCCCATCCGCGCGGCGGACGGACGGCGGAGAGCGATGCGATGACCTGAAAACCCTCGCGACGCTCCTGGTCGTCACGCAGCGTGTCGAGCAACTCGGCGGCACCGCAGATACGCGCGTCGACATTGAATTTGTTGCGCAGCTCAGCCCGCCATTTTTCGACGAGCGGCTTAGGGCAGACCACCAGCAGTCGACGGCAATCGTGATTCCGCGCCACCAGCTCTGTCCAGATGAGCCCCGCTTCGATGGTTTTACCGAGACCGACTTCATCGGCGATGAGCAAGCCACGAGAAGGCGCGTTCAGGAGCTTGAGGACCGGCTTGAACTGGTAAGCGTGAAACTCGGTGTTCGTCGCGCCCATGCTGTAGATCATGTCGGCAAGGCGGCCCGTCATGCGCAGATGGGTCAGAGCGCGTCGCAAATCGGTTGGGGCGGAGAGCTTGCCGTTTCGCAGATCCACGAGCGCATCGGGGGCGGCCAGGACATGTTCGAGCTGGTTTGCCGGCAGACTTCGGCGGCCTGTCGGAAGCTCAATCTGAAAGAAGGTGCGTCCTGCTCGTTCTTCGGGCGGCCGGTCGGTTACGACACCGACAACCGCCGGATCGTTTTTCAATCGTACCCGCTCGCCTGCCTCGAACATAGTGAAACTTCCCCCCTCACAGGATGATCAATAGAAAGCCGACAGCGTCAAGTGTCAGGCGAATGTTAAATCATTAAAAATCTGCGCCATTCACTTTGGTAGATGCTGGAATTGACAGATGTGCGCCGCCCTCTCTTGCGACGGGCGGAAGTAACTTCCCGGACCGTTCGAGCATGCAGGAAATTCATCGAGTCGATCCTTCCTCGTCCTAGGCGGGGCTATTATAGCTTGCAGGGGTGACAAATTCTGTCGTGGTCAATAGTCGGCTTGGCGACGGTCAGCGTCTGCAAACTGGGTGCGATACCCGGGGAGGAGCAACGCCATCTGGTTCCTTGTTCCGTTGTCGGCTTCCTGGTCGGCGCGCGGGGCCGAGCAAGCCCGCATAGCGGGCTTCTCCACTGCGTTGCGACCCTCCGGGTGCACGACCCCGCTATGACGCCGCCCTTGGGGCGCCTGTCGGAAGGCCCCG
Organism: Sphingobium sp. SA916; assembly: GCF_002894065.1. Lineage (NCBI taxonomy): Bacteria > Pseudomonadati > Pseudomonadota > Alphaproteobacteria > Sphingomonadales > Sphingobiaceae > Sphingobium > Sphingobium sp. SA916. The sequence goes on along the minus strand of NZ_LXYF01000030.1, from coordinate 6,855 downwards.
ATGGGCGGGGCTGATCCAGACCGGAGTCACAGCCATGTCGCAGCCTTCCCAACAATCGGCAGACCGAGCCGAGCGGATCGATCGCATCGCCGCACTGAATGACAGCCTGCGGAGATCTATTTACAGCCCTGGCAGAAACCAGATCGTCATGACCGCGGGCGTTGTCGCGCTGGTCGGTGACGTGTCCCTTTTTCGCGGATTTCGCAGACGCGCCGAGATCCTTCGCACGGTGCGAAACTATGACAGTTTCAATTCCGACAACGATCCATTGGGCGAGCATGATTTTGGTCGCTTCGAATATGAGAGCGCCGTTCTCTATTGGAAGATCGACTATTACGATCTCGAGCTTGCCTGGGGCTCACCCGATCCGGCCAATCCCGACGTCACCACTCGGGTTCTGACGATCCTACTCGCCGAGGAATATTGATCGGCACGGCCATCCCCCTGACCGGGGGGATGGCCGTGAAAAGTCTGCTTGAGCAGACTGCGCGCGAAAGATCTCCAAGCGCCGAGCGCGTTTGAGGAGGGGAGGGCGCACCGGAGCGTCGCCCCCGTGCGGCCGGTGCAAAGCTGTGAACCGGCACGGGATCAGACCATTTGAGGAGCTACCGTCATGTCCGCCTATTTCGCCGCGCATCCCGATCACGCGATCCTCTTTGCGTTCGGCTGTTTTGCGCTCACCGTCTATCTCTTCCGCTATGTCGGTCCCGGCATCGGCGGTGGCGGCGACTGGTCATCGCGTGACCATTATGAGCGCAATCTGCGCGACGGTCCGGACGACTATTGCTGAGCTGGCCGCGCCAATGAGAACGATCGCTGTGAGCCTTCTCAAGGGCGGGGTAGGCAAGACCTTTCTCGCCACGCACCTCGCCTGGTATCTGGCCGAAGCGGCAGGGCGCCGGGTCGTGTTCGTCGACCTAGACCCGCAAGGCAGTTCGTCGCGCCGTCTGGCCGGCGAGCGGCCGGGTGGCTTCGCGGCCGATCTCTTCGATCCGTCGGCGGCGTTTGCCGCCGACGGCCAGACCGGACTGACGTTGCTCGCCGCCGACCAGCGTCTGCAGATGATCAAGGCAGCGCAGGATGTGCGCGACTTTCTCGGCCGCTTTCCTGCGCTCGCGCCCCATTTCGACCTGTGCGTGATTGATACCGGTCCCAAATGGGACGAGCTGACCTTGAGCGCTCTCGCGGTCGCCGACGCAGTGATCGCGCCCGTCCAGGTCGCCGAAGATTCGGTCGAGTGCGCCAAGATGCTGCTGACCGCGCTGCGCAAGGCCGAGGCGGCGAGGGCAGGGCGCAAGATCGATTTCCTCGGATTGCTACCATCGATGGTCAACCCGTTCGACCGGCGCGAAATAGACAATGCCGTCAAGCTCGCCCACGCGGTGGGCGAGCGGCTGATGTTCCCGGCCTTTATCAAGGCGCGACCGACCTACAAGCATGCCGCGGAAAATCATCGGCCGGTCTGGATGGAGGGTGGTGGCGGCGCCAAGGCGGCGGCCGAGGAAATTCGGCCGATCCTCGCCGAGATCGAACGGCGGCTCGGTTCAGCGCCAGCGGCCGCCACCTGATGGGTAAGTTCGACGAACGCATCGAGGAGTTCGGCCTGCTCGTCGGCGCGCATGAAACAGCGCGCCGGGTCGAGGAAATCCCTCTGGATCGAGTCATCCCCGACCCCGGCAATCCCCGGCGCAGTTTCGACGATGACGCCTTGGCCGAGCTTGCGGCCTCCATAGCGGCCCGCGGGGTCTTGCAGCCGATCACGGTTGCGCCCGCCGACGCCGCCGGCTTGCATCGCATCCGTTTGGGCGAGCGGCGTTTTCGTGCCTCCGAGCTCGCGGGCCTGGTGACGATCCCGGCGATCGTCGTGGCCGAGGGGGAGGGAACCCATCTGCTCGCCGATCAGATCGTTGAGAACGATCAGCGTGCGAACCTTTCTTCGGTCGAGCTCGCTCATGCGATTGCCCGTATGCTCAAGGGCGGCATGAGCCAGGTCGAAATCGCCGCTGCGCTGGGCCGCTCCAAGCAGTTCGTCTCGCTCTATGCAGCCTATGGTGACATGCCTGCCTATCTCAGGGAGGTGCTCCCGCGCGCGCCGATCCGGCTGCTCTATGACCTGCATCGCACAGCCAGGTATTATCCTGCGGAAGTCGAGGCCTATGTGGGCGCCTGGGATGAGAGCGGCGCGACATTGGCGGAAGGCGCGCGGTTCATTGCCGGGCTGAAGAGTAAGACGGACGTTCCCAGCATTGAGGCAGCGCCGATGCAGGCTGCGGCGGTGACCGTCGCCCGTCCCCAACCTCGGGCAGGGACTGAGCCAGTCGCGCGACCAGGGGAGCAAACGCCAGAGGCCAGCCTTGCCGTTGAAGTCGATGGCCGTCCCGCGCGTCTTGTCCTTGGCCCGCGTGTTGTCGTGATCTTCGGCGATGGTTCCCGGCAAGAGATCGCGGCCGAACGACTTTGCGCCGTGTCTGAGGGACGCCCCGACGCCGCGATGCTCTGACCCTCTTCCTCCGCGTTCGCATATCCTGTTCGCGTGTATGTCGCCGCGCCCCTTTCGGGGTGCGGCCTTTTCCGTAGGTCCGAGCTGGGGCGGCACCGTTGGCGCCGCCCTTCGTGGATCAGGCGTGAATGATAGGCGCATTTTGCCAAGAATGGTCGAAGTCTGCTCAAGCAGACTATCAGATGAGTTGAGTGAAGGTGAGGGCCGGATAGGCGTGACGCCGGGGATGTATGACAATAGCCTTTGATGCATGCCCGTCTTCACCTTCCGTCTCGACGATGAAGTCGCCCAGCGCTTCGATGCTGTGGCGGAGAGCGCCGGCGGCCGCTCGGCTTTGCTGCGGCGCCTCGTCATGACTGCAGTGGACGCGGAGGAGGGCGGGACGCCGGGACCAGTTCGCCGGCGGGAGCGAGCAACACGGCGGTTTGAGATCCGGCTGAGCGATGCGGAAATTGCCGCGCTGGATGCCGAGGCCGATGCTTTGGGTATGAAGCGAACCGACTGGGTGACGAGGCTGGTGCGCTGCCGGCTGCATTCGGCGGCACCGCTGCCGCTTGAAGAACGGGCGGCAGTGGCCCAGGCGTGGCGCGAGCTCAACCGGATCGGCATCAATCTAAATCAGGCGACGCGGGCGCTCAACGCATCGGTGATGGTCGAATCCGGGCTCGATGTCGCGCGCGAGGCGGCGCGGGTGGCAAGCTTTCGGACGGAAATCCGGATGGCGCTTGCCGGTCTCGGCACCGCGCTCAAGGGCGATCTTGCCTATTGGGATAGCCTCGATGCTTGAGGAGGAGGGCATCCTGCCGCTGCCCAGCCTCATGGAGGCATGGCGGCCGCCCACCGGCGGTAAACGGACACTGCGGGGGGCCTATGTCCGCATCGGACGAGGCGCACCGGGCCGGGGAGGGCAGGGGCGGTCCGTGCCGCTGAGCCAGGCCGAGGCTCGGGCCAAGCTCGAGCGGATCGTGCGCAAGGCCCCGGAGGTCATGGTCAAGGTCTCGGGCAAGCAATATGGCGCGCATCATCTATCCGAGCATTTCGGCTATGTTGCGCGGCACGGGAAGCTTGCGGTGCGCTCGAGCGAAGGCGAGATCATCGATGATCCTAAACGGCTGAAGGAGATCGCGCAGGACTGGGCCATGCTCGACGAGGCGATGAACGAGCATGGTCGCGATCGGCCGACCTCGCTGTCACTCGTCCTCTCCATGCCCGGCGGTTCGACCGATCCCGAGACGCTGCAGGATGCCGCCCAGGCGTTCGCCCGGATCCTGTTCGAGGACAATCACGCCTATATGCTGGCGCTCCATACCGATACCGATCATCCGCACATCCATCTGACGGTGGCCACCGAAGGTGCGGACGGCACGCGGTTAAATCCGCGCAAGGCCGACCTCCATCATATGAGAGAGACATTCGCGCATGAGCTACGGGCGCGCGGCATCGCGGCTGAGGCGACGCCCAGACGCGCACGCGGTCACGTTCAAAAGCGTCTGCGCTCAGCAGCGCTGCATCTCGATGCTCGGATCGGTCAGGAGGGGCGCCGGCTCAATATGGATGAACTCAACGTTTTGCGCGCTCGGGCCTTTGTGCGCGCGCGCGACGAGGAACGGCGGCCGCAAGACGTGATGGCGCTGGTTCGCCAGAAGCAGATACGCGGTGCTTATGCGGAGGCGGCGGTGGCGCTGGCACGTACCGGCGAGCCCGACGACCAGGCGCTTTCCGACGAAATTGCGGGTTTCCTGGCGGCTATGCCGCCGGCGGTCTCCCGACGTCTGGCCCTGGCTCGCGAGATGATGCAGGGGCGGCAAGCGACACAGCCGGCGCGCGAGCTGGAGGGTGGAGCTGGTCCCGAGCGGCCAGCGCCGGAGCGTGGGCGGGAGCGTTGATTCGCATGGGGCGGTTGATCTTGCGAAGGGATGCTCCCACTACCATGTGCTAGAATGTCTTGGAAAGTCGAGGGAACTGGCGCCTTCTGTGGTCATGGCTTGTTAGAAAAAACCATGCTACTATCTAACAGGCAGGAGCATGGACATGTCTGCGGTGGCTGATCGGATTATGAAGCGTGTGCGCGGCAAGGGCCGTGGCTGGGTGTTTACGCCCAAGCAGTTCGTCGACTTCGGCACGCGCGGCTCGGTCGACATGGCGCTGTCGCGTCTCGCGCATGCCGGTGACATCCGTCGGATCGGCCGTGGTCTCTACGACTATCCCCGCCAGCATGACAAGCTTGGTGCCCTGAGCCCGGATCCCGGGCAGGTGGCCCAGGCGCTCTCCGCGCAGAGCGGCGATGCGCTCGCGCCGTCGGGAGCGGCGGCGGCCAATAGCTTTGGTCTCTCGACACAGGTGCCCGCCCGGGCGAGCTACGCCACCAGCGGTCGCACCCGCACCGCCAAGGCTGGCGGCCGCAGCGTTACCTTGAAGCACAGCCGCGCGCCGGTGCTCGACGCGCCGGAGTCTGTGAATGCGATCGTCCAGGCGCTCGCACATCTAGGGAAGGGCAATATCGACGCGGATGCGATCGGGCGCTTCGCCGCGCGCCTCGACGATGCCGATACGCGCGCGCTTGTCGCGGCCCGCTCGGCCATGCCGGGCTGGATGGGCGACATTGTCCTCAAGATCCAGGCGTCGCGGAGAGATAGGTCATGCAGGGAGAAAGGGTAGCGCCGCTGGCGCCACCAGCAAATCTCCAGATGCAGGGTCGGGCACAAGGATAGGGACGGCCGGATAAAGTGTCGGCCATGTCGAATACTTGGCGATCCATGTCGCGGCGCTTGGAGACAGCCAGCCCGTCAAGGTCGTGATACTCGCATAGCGCTGCGCAAGCGGAAGCGCGATGATGGGTTCATAGTGGGCGACGCGGTTGCGCAATATACGCAGGTCGCGCAAGTCCCGCGCGATCAAACCGCGCTGTACGCCTTTGGCCTGAAAGATGGGTCGCAGGCTTTGCCAGAGGTGGTGTGACTTGGGGCCGAAGAGTGACGCCCAGAAGCCGAAGTTCAGCTCCGCTACGATCTGCGGACGGGTCGCTGCCTTCCCGTCTTTCTGCAGCGTTTGCCGTGCTTTTGCGATTGCGCCCGTCTGATAGTTCGTCACAAGGATCGCAGGATCGTCGATCCAGGCGGCGCCATGTTGGGCCGCAAGCCGCGCGTCCGCCATGTTACGCAGCACGACCTCGAGCATGTGTAGAGGGCCATAGAGGGCTGCGGAAAGCTGCACATTATAGGTGTACAGGCGCTCTGCGAGCGTCTGATCGGCTCCGGCCCACTTCAGATAAGTGTCGAAGCGGTCAGCGGACAAGGCATGAACGAATGTTGGCACGGGAACCTTTTCACTTGATTTTTAGGCACCCCTGCGCCATATGAACTGGGTATCCCCCGGCGGTCCCTGCTTTGCAAACCGTCGGGGCACTTTATTTCTAGACATCGTCGATTCGATCTTCAATGCCGTTGCTGGAGCAGCGCAGCGTGAATGAACTCGCGCGCCGCCGGCATGCGAGGAGATTTTGCGTGATCACATCGAAATACATCCCATGGGACTCGATTGGCGCGATGCCCGACGACCGAAAAGAGGGTCGCCTCATGCTGCTCTGGGAAGGAGATCGCCCCGTAATCGGCCGATGGGATGACGGGCGTAAGGGATGGGAAGATCCGGAAGGCATGCACCTTTTCGAGGAGATCACCGATTGGGCGGATATCAATTCACCGGAATGACCCTTGCTCTTTCGGATGATAAATGATTGATAGGCGGTTTCGATTTGAAGCGCGACATCCGACGTGACGCGTAGCATTTCATCCGGGGTGGGGCGAGCCCCACCCCGGATGGCAAAATTTATCCGGCCTTGAGGATGGCGATTTGCTCTCCCAAAACCTCCTGCGGGGTGCGGTAGCCCAGGCACTTGCGAGGGGTGCTGTTGAGGCGGTCGGCGACGGCCTGGATCTCTTTGTCCGACAGCAGCGCAAGGTCGGTGTTGGAGGGTAGGAAGCGCCGTATCCGCCCATTGCAATTTTCCACGCCGCCTTTCTGCCAGGGTGCTGACGGCAGGCAAAAATAACTGGTGATGCCGAGCCTGTTTCGCAGTGTCGCAAAGGCGGCAAATTCTGTGCCTCGATCGAAGGTGATGCTTCGTCGGAGGGAAGGGGGCAGAGCATGCAGATGCCGATCAATGCCGGCCATGACACCGGCGGAATGCCGGCTCGGATTACGCGCGAGGAAGGTGAAACGGCTGCGGCGCTCGACCTGATCTGCCCCCCGCTGAGCGGCCCAGAGACTATGATAGTCTGGACCACGAAAGGGACGATGAATGCCGAGCAAGAAGCACAAGCCGGAAGAGATTATCGGCAAGCTGCGTGAAGTTGAGA